>NZ_JBARYM010000001.1:0-2372 GCF_049647865.1 Tunicatimonas sp.
GCTATAAGAGTCTAGTACAGCTCTACACTCTACAGAATGATACTACCAAAATGCTTGCTTTGCTGCGAGAAACCTTGAAAATACGTCAGGAGGTTAGCGATGTACGAGGGCAAATATCGACTTACCAAGAGTTGGCAGCGTTTCACCAAAAATATGGACCCTATAATAAAGCCCATAATTATCTAAAACGAGCGATGGGGCTGAGTAAGGGTATACAGGATGAAATGACTATTGCTGAGATTAATCTTTCTCTGGCTAGTTTAGCCCACGTACAAACTGACTATGCTCGCTCCATGCAATACTTGCGAAGAGCCATTTCGGCTACTGATGTTTTCGAAAACATGCGATTTATTTCGTCAGTTAACCTTCTGCTGGCAAAAAATTATTACGCTCGCGGCCAGTATAGCAAAGCCCGATTGTATCTGCGTGATATTGTAGATAATACCAACGAGAATAGTTTACTACAGAAAAAAGAGGCTTACTACTACTTAGCAAAAATCAGTGAAGCTAACGGTCAGTATGCCTCGGCACTAAAGCTGTATCAGCAGTTCGTAGCTGCCAAAGACTCATTGCATAATGTGGACAAAGCTATTACAGTTGAACGATTAGAAAATAGACTTCAAATTGAAGAGAAAGATAAGGTATATGAATTGCTTAAGGCTAACGAGGCACGAAATCAAGAAGTGCTGAAGCAAGCGAGGATTAAGATTATTGCTAAGAATATTATTTTATTGCTAGCTGCCTTGCTATTGCTGACACTATTAGCATTCTACTATAGAGTACGCCAGAAGAACCGCTTTCTTGAAGAGCAAAAGCTGCGGATAGAAGAACAAAATAAGAAAATTGTTTCTCAGAACGCTCAGATTACCAAACAAAATCAGGAGCTTAATAAGAAGAATGCTCGTTTAGAGGAGATTGGCGAAGAAAGGGAAACTTTGCTAAGCATGGTGACGCACGATTTAAAAGCTCCTTTTCAGCGAATTAGTGGTCTGGCTGAAATTTTAACCTTGAACTTGAGCGTAGATTCTGATGAATCTCAAAAATACGCTGACCTGATTAAAGATACTTCGCAAACAGGTAGTTCTTTAGTAAACAACCTTTTGAACAATAGCCTAATAGAAAGGCAACAGAAATTGAATCTGGAAGAAGTAAATATTGCTTCGCTATTGGAGCAAAGATTGAACAGCTTTGAAACAGAGGCAGCCAGTAAATCAATTGCGTTGCACTTAGAGGTAGAACCCTCAACATCCCTAGAGACAGATCCGCTAGTATTGGGTCAGATTATTACGAATTTGATCTCTAATGCCATTAAGTATGCACCTAATAGCACGAATGTTTATTTGTTAGCTAAAACTGCCAACCGGAATGTGGTACATATTTCGGTAAAAGATGAAGGGCCAGGCTTTAGCGAAGAAGATAAAAAGAACCTGTATCAGAAATTTCAGAAGCTAAGTGCTCGCCCCACCAATGGGGAAAGCTCCCACGGTTTGGGTCTATCAATCGTCAAGGTTTTGTCAGCTCGGCTGCAAGCAACAATTAAGTTGATCAGCGAACCCGGAAAGGGAAGTGAATTTATTATTTCCTGCCCTAAAGTATACCCTCAGTCAATTGCCGTTGCCTCAGCCGCATCTGGCATGACTTAAATGTCTTCAGTTAGGGTTATTCAATTCTCGGTAAAATCAAGAAGTCCATTGCGTTCGTTCAAGGCGGGAGCGGTTGTTTAATTAGTTATAAATCACTATATTATATAATCAACAACCTTACACTATCATGGTCAAAAGTTACCGGGGCATAGCACGAGATACTACGGCAGTGCCAAAATTACCATCGCTGATTGTGGCTGACTACATGGCTACTCGCTTAATAACCTTCACCCCCGATCAGACAATTCAGGAGGTTGTTCGCACTTTATTAGCCAAGCGAATATCGGGAGCCCCCGTTGTGAATGACCAGCAAGAATTAGTTGGAATAATCTCGGAAGGTGACTGTTTAACTGAGGTGGTGAAAGGAAAATACGACAATCTACCCATCTTTTCGGGCAAAGTTCGCGACCACATGTCATCTGAGGTGATTAGCATTAACGCTGATATGAATATTTTTGAGGCAGCTAACATGTTTCTGAGCCGTCGCATCCGAAGGTTTCCGGTACTTCGAGAGGGGAAGCTTGTAGGTCAGGTTAGCCAAAAGGATGTAATGAAGGCAGTATTAAAGCTTAAAAGCTCTACTTGGCGCTAAACGCAGTGTTTAAAGTTTTATGTTCTCGGGAAGAAGGTTATTTTTGAATACAATTTATTTGTATTTTACTTGCTTCACCTAACCTTCTGTTTGTGCGACATTTTTATCTCATTTTATTCGCTTCTTTCCTGTTCTCG
>NZ_JBARYM010000002.1:0-4600 GCF_049647865.1 Tunicatimonas sp.
TAACAACGTATAGCTAGGCAAAAATAGTTTAGGCTAGTAATGGTAGAATAAGAAGTTGTTGTATTTAATCTGGTAAATATGTTCCCGCGAGGCGAAAATGAAGGAAGGGCCTAAGCCTTGATGAGGCTTTTTAACCGGGCGGCGATCCGCGAAGTAGCAGCGCGAAAGAAATGGTCATAAAATCATAAGATTATTGTTTTGCCATTACTTAACTAGAAGTAGCCTGGGGTTGATGATTTAGAATAAATTGAACAATACGTTTGGGGTCATCGGAAAGGAAAAGTAGATCATGGTACTTCTTTCCGTAAGATAGCTTTCTTATGAGGGGGTAAATCATTGATTCAATCTCATACCACTGTTGCCCCAGAAATATCATTGGACTAAGGTAGTTGAATGAAGCGTAGTGATTCTGAGCAGCATCCATAAATATTTCTTGCACCGTTCCGGCACTGCCAGGCGCGAATATCACTCCGTATAAGCAAATCGCTAGTAAAGTATCTTCCCGAATACTATTGGAGAAATATTTAGCAATATGAGAAGCAAACAAATTGCTAGGTTCGTGCCCGTAAAACCAAGTAGGAATTGCCAAACTCTCTTTACCATCCGGGAACTGCTCCAAAACCCGTTGAGCCTGAACAATAAAATCTTTATCCGTATAGTGAGGTGCAGCTTGCAACATTTCCAAGGCATCTTTCAGTACTTCATCTGGCTGAAAAGCCAAGTATGCCCCCAAATTTGCTGCCTCCATAATACCGGGGCCACCACCCGAAGCCACTGTATACCCTTTCTCAGTAATAAGTTTAGCCGTTTGTGCTACCTTTTTGTAAAATGGATCAGTTCGTAATGTGCTATGTCCACCCATTACTCCCACAAACTTTCTATCAGTCAACCCACCTGCTCGAAATCCTACGAAATCGCGTAGAGCATCATCAATAGCATGGTCATGAATACGTTGGTACAGTGCCTCATTAACCGGAGGGGTAAACTCATACTGGATGAAGTATCGATAAATTTCCAGATCCCTACTCTGATCTTCGATAGCATCATATCCATCCATCAGTTCTTGCCAAGTATATAGCTTGGTTCGATACGGATTATAAGGAAGATGATTCACCTTTGGAAAAACAACAGCTCCTTTACTAATAAGGTAAGCTTTGTCTTCATTTTTAAATGTACAACCGAGAAAAACCGTATTTTCAACTCTAACATTATTCCACGCTATAGAAACTCCCGATAGATCAATTCCCTGAATCGTACAGCCTTTTAAAGAAGAATGATGTTCTATCGCATCAGTAAGCGCTTCTATTTTCTGGTACGCACGATTTCTATTTTTAGAAGGTATCACAATATATTATTTAAAGGATAATTAATAACTTTTAGTAAGTAATAAACTCTTCAGCATGTAATAATCATAAGGTTTTCTGAATTGAATCGGTACTATGTTTAATATTTTTTAACGAAGTACATAGGTCATATCTACTTTATCAACTATTTTGGACAATAACAGAGGTAAAATGTAAAAAAATTTATATTATTTATTGTATATATTACATTTAATATATACATTTGAATAAATATTAGAATTTAAACTTTTGATTTGTATAAAGTGATGGAAAAGTACCCTGAGCTAATAAAAGCACCAGAATGTGCGGAGCAATTTTTTAATGAATATAAAGGCGTGATGCCGGAGAAGAGCCTTATAGCCGGATTCAACTTCGCACTTAGCTGTGATATGTTCCACTATTCTTTCAACAAGTACTTACTGAAGGAAGGGAATAGCTTTTATCGAGTAGGTGAAAGTATCCGCAAGTTTTTTTCTGAGAATACCGATAATCCGCGTCGTGCCGCTCTCTTCTCAATATTCGTAAATGAGTATTTAACTGTCACTCGTGATCTGCTGTTAAATCGTGAATATTATGAACTCATGGCTCGGTTTGATGAAGCAGAGGAGAAGGCTCTCCAGACAGTTAGTTTGCAAATGAGTGAAATCAATCGTTCCCAATCCATAGATTAGCTACTAATAGCTATGAGCCTAAATTTGTATCGCAGTTATTGTAAGGTTTACTTAAATGATTAGTGATAACTACTTGAATTTTAATTATTCATCAACAATCATTAGAAAACGAGCGTTGACAGTACATATTTAGGTAGTAGTTTATATGGTAGAAGCAAAAGATCAGCCTGCACAGGTTGATCTTTTGTATTTTAGTAGCTATACTACATTTTTTAAACTTTTCTTTTTTTTGAATAGTTAGATTTAAGAAGATTCATCAGGTTTCTACAAAAAGAATATACTATTTGCGACAAAATCTTACATCAATTTGTTCAGACCTCGCTCGCATATGCTAACGTGGTAATATGTAATTTTTTGACGATAGTGGTCCATTGTTATTGTAAGTTTCTAACAAAATATTTAATAATACAGAAAGTCTGCAACTATAGCTATGGTGTAAATCAGAATATTGAATTAAGATAAATTGCTTTTATTACGTACTTTTTTAGCAATTTCTACATTAGTAAGCTTGAATTTTAGCTATTTTTTCTAAAATTTATGTTATTAGTGAGATAAATTCAGTGAACGTATGAGAACGATTCTATATTTACTGTAGGGCTATGGTTAGGTTATCTTTATTTTGGTTAACTTTTCTGGTATATCATTCTGCTATTCTGCCAGCTCAGGATATACCTTCAGCAACACCACCTGCACCTTACTCGATCATTGTTACTCAACCTAATGGGCAAAAACTGCAAGTAACAGCTCGTGGCGATTCATTCAATAATTGGATGGAGACCGAAGATGGGTACGCAGTCATAAAGAACCAATCAGGGATTTATGAGTACGGCATTGCTGAGAACGGGCAGTTAGTTAGTAGCGGTATTCTCGCCGTAAATCCTACCGAAAGATCAATTTCTCAGCAACGCCAGTTGTTAAGCATTAAGAAAGGACCTACCCGACAGTTAGTGAGCACCCAAACGAGAGCTTTTGGTCCGCTATCGCCTCTAAGTGCTAATGCCCGGCTCAATTCAGGTGCTGTAGTTCCAACCCAGGGTGATGTTAATGTATAGGCCATTTTGATTGAGTACCCCGATCTAAAGCATAAGTACGAAAAAGAAGATTTTGAGAAGCTGTTTAATGGGCCATCGGACCAACCAACCTTTAAAAGTTATTTTCAGAAAAATAGCCACGGTAATTTTAACCCAACAGTTGAAGTAGTAGGCTGGTACCAAGCCAAAAATGACTATGAATACTACGGAGAAAAGCACGGTAAAAATCGAGCTAGAGAGCTAGTAACTGAGGCAATTGCAGCGGCGGATAATGATGTGGATTTTAGCAGATTCAACAATGATAATAAAGGCAATATTGATGGGGTAATGATTGTTCATTCCGGACCGGGAGCTGAAGAAGGTGGCAGGAAAGAGTACATTTGGTCACATCGTTCAGCAATTTCGGCAAAATTTGTTGATGGGGCGTTTCTGCAAGACTATACTATTCAGCCGGAAGTAAGGGTAAGTACCAAAGGAATTGTTGGAATAGGTATTTTCTGTCATGAGTTTGGCCATCTGCTAGGTTTACCTGACCTATACGATACCGATGGAACCGATGATCAGCACTATGGTATCGGTGAGTGGGGCCTAATGGGCCTAGGTGGGTGGCTAGGTAAAGAAGGTCATCCCGCAGGAATGTCTGCTTTTTCTAAAGAAAAATTGGGATGGGCTACCGTGCAAGCTATTAATGAGACGGGTAGCTACCAGCTAAAGCCAGCACACAATAATGGAAATGTCTATAAGATCACTACTTCTAATTCTAACGAATATTTTTTATTAGAAAATCGGCAGAAACAAGAAACTGATCAATATTTGAACGGGAGTGGGTTAGCGGTATGGCATATTGATACGGAGCGTACTAACCGTTATCCTGAAAGTATCCACGTGAACAACCGCCGAGATTTTAAAGGAGTTGATTTAGAAGAGGCCGACGGACAAAACGACTTAGATTTTAGGCGTAACCGTGGTGACGAAGGTGATTTGTTTCCAGGAAGTAGCAAGCGTACTGAATTTGGCAATGAATCTGACCCTAGCTCAGATCTATATGAAGACCAGGGTAAAGGATTGAAGAGCAATGTTTCTATCACCAACATTCAGTTGAGTAACGGTATTATCTCTTTTAACTACGGTACTGTAGAAGACAATAGTGGCACTAGCTGTGAATTGGCAGTGAAAGCTCAAGAAGGTAATAATACATTACCTAAAGAAAACTATTGGTACATATTTACTTTACCACAAGAGGGCCGACTGGTGGTTCAAGACGCAAGTGCCTCAGTATATAGCGACTGTGATGAGTCTTCGTTACTAGCTAGTTCTATTAATAACCAATTAACTACCGCCTGGCTGGCAAAAGGAGAAACAGTCAAAATTAAACTAGGCGACAACCAACCAACTTCTCTACCATCCAAGTGGAAACTAGGTATTGATAATAAGAAAATTGACCCAGCACTCACCGTAGGAACAATTGCTGCAAAAACTTACGGTAATGAGCCATTTGATTTGAATGTTTCTTTTCAAGGCGATGGAAAAACTAGCTACCAAAAAGTGTCTGGTC
>NZ_JBARYM010000003.1:0-6024 GCF_049647865.1 Tunicatimonas sp.
ATCGAATGAACTGAGGGCATCCAGCAGTCGCTCGTAGATTCCGGTGATGAACGCTAGTGTGCCTCCCGAAACTCCCGGCACTACATCGGCTCCGCCCATTGCCATTCCTTTGAGGAATAGTTGACCGTACATTTTGAGATTGTTCATTAGGAAGTATGCTCGTTCTGTCCCAGAAAGTGGGTAAATGTATCGCCCCTTAATCCGAGCCGAATGGTTTCTAAGGGAATAATTTCATTAGGAGCGATATTAC
The DNA here is from genome assembly GCF_049647865.1 of Tunicatimonas sp. Lineage (NCBI taxonomy): Bacteria > Pseudomonadati > Bacteroidota > Cytophagia > Cytophagales > Catalimonadaceae > Tunicatimonas > Tunicatimonas sp. Next base: position 251 of record NZ_JBARYM010000003.1, read on the forward strand.
CCAAGTTCACGTTTGCTCCGAGTAACTTAATAAACCAAACTTGTTGCTCCTTTTGGGGGGCCTCCCAGATAATTCGCTCAAACGGTATCTGAGTTAATATCTCTTCTACCAAACCCGAGCGTACTTCGCCACTGGATCGAAACAAGCCTACATTGCCGCCTTCCCGAGCTTCGCCAATTACTTTCCAAGCTCCCGCTTCTAGTTCGGCTCGCATCAATTCAATCCACTTATACGGGGGCATAATTTTGGCAGCATCTTTAGAACCTACCTCCGAAAGCACTGTCACTTGCTCCGATAACCGCCGAATGTAATCTAACTTCTTTTCATGGTCAAGCTCAATTGATCCATCGGATACTTCAGCAAAAGACAATCCGTACTTATCCAGTATTCGCCGATAATCATCAAACTGATGGCGGACTACAAAAGCTTCAAACAAGGTTCCTCCAAAGTAAACTGGAATGTTAGCCTGGTGGTATATCGCTATTTTTTCTTCAAGTTGAGGGGTTACGAAAGAAGTAGCCCAGCCCAACTTAACCACATCTACGTATTCACCGGCTACACTAATAAAGTCTTCTACCTCCCGTAGACTTAACCCTTTATCCATTGCCATAGTATAGCCAGACACCCGAGGCTTATCGGTTCGCTCGGGAATATTCTTAAGCGTATAATTCATCTAGTTTCGGTATTGGTCGATAATTTTAAAGAGTGCCTTTTGAGTTTCTAACTTTGGAAAAAAATCGTACAAGATTTCGTGTTTATCAAAATCCAAAGTTAAAGCATTTTCTAAATAAATAAACGCATCTTTATATTGACCATCCGAAATAAGGTAAGCAGTAGCGTAATATAGTAAATCCGGGTTATCGGGTAGCTCTTCTAAGGCACCCATTGTTACCGATACTGCCATCTCGAAATTACTATTCTCAAAATATAGATGAGACCAACCTTGCCATATTTCCAGGTAAAGTGGGTTAAGCAGAGTAGCTTCTTCGTAGGCTTCGCTGCTGGAAGCAATGTTGCCTAATTTACGCTCAGCTTCGGCTAATGTATACCAATATAGGTAGTTGGCATCATTGAGTCGTAATGCTTTTCGTAGTGCGTAGGTAGCCTCCATCCAGCGCTCTTGCTGGTGCAGACAGGCACCGAAGCCAAACCAAGCTTCATCATATTCTTCATCGAGCTTGGTAGCTTTAGAATACATACGCATAGCCCGATTGTACGATTCTAATTTCTCAAGAGCAGCTCCCATACAACAGTACGTTTCCGCATTGCCTCCTTCAATATCATGCGTTTTACGATAGGCATCGTATGCCTTTCTGTACTCCTTAAGATTCATATAGGTATTACCCATATTGAAATGAGCTGACCCAAATGTATCGTCAATCAAAATAGCGTACTCGTAGGCCTGAATGGCCTTATCAAAACGCTCTAGTTTGTTATAAACGATACCTAAATTATACCAAGCCTGTACGGAGTAAGGGTCTTTGTCGATGAATTGCTGATAATATGAGAGACTATCTTCCAATTCACCGGTCATATCCAGACAGTAGGCCAATTCGTACATGGCATCTTCGTGATGTAGGTTCCACTGGAGGGCCAACTTGTAATATTTAGCAGCTTGCCGATAATCAGCCGTATGCTGAAATGCCATCCCGATCTGATAGTATATTTCGTCTTTTTCTTCGCTCAGCTTGACCAAGCGTTTCAGTTCTGCAACCGAGCCCTGGTAGTCTCCCATCCATGATAGGATGTTGCTGCGCAGCATCAAAATATCGTAATCGTTGGGCTGTAAGTTGGCCGCTCGATCTAATTCAGCTAGTGCCTCTTCGTAACGCTCTAAGTGGCCTAGCGTTTGAGCCTTATTAAATAATAGTTCAGCTGAATAAGGATATTGAGCAATTCCTAGATTACAGGTTTTTAGTGCTTTCTTATATTTTTCTTCATCTAAATAGTCTTCAATAACATCAACGTATACATTTAAGTCCAGAAAATGAGCATCGTTATTCTTAAGTTGGTTCTCAAACCATCGTATTAAATTATGCCCATCTTCACGATTTCTAAATTGATCGCTCATATTTTTTAGAGATTAAAAATCGTTCATTACTTCATAAAAAAACTGAGGGTATATTGTTTGTGGATAGGGTTAAATATAGAAAATACCCCACGTACGACCAACTATTTGTGAGGTGTTATCTACTGGGGTGATTTTAGATTAGTTTCTTCTTCTTTTTTAACTAATTGTTCGCAGCACCATTGTATTGTTTCGTTTAGCGACCGAAATTCCATGCCCAAAGTTTTTTGAACTTTTTCATTATCGTAAGTATGGCTGTTGCGAGCTACCTGTGCCAGTTCGTCGGTAACTAATGGTTTCTGTTGCGTAATTAGCGTGCGTATCCGATCCAGTTTGCTTATTCCTTTTATGACTGAAGCATTAATTTTGATATTGGGGGGGCGTTTATCAAGGAACTTAGCAATAGTTTCAAATAGCTGTTGGTAGGATATGCTTCTAGCACTCACAATAAATCGCTCATCGGTTATCTCTCGGTCAATTGCTCTCAATGCTACTTCGGCAACATCCCGAACATCTACGTAGTTCACTATTCCACTGGTATAAAAACGCTTTTCATTCCAGACATATTTAAATACTTGGGTGCTACTCTTATCTAAGCTGCCTGGCCCCAATACCAATGAAGGATTCAGCACTACTGCGGGTAGACCTTCGGCTACAGCCCGCCATACTTCTACTTCGGCCAGCCACTTACTACGAGCGTAGCCGGTTAAATTGTCATTTGGCGTAATTGTATGAGTTTCATCTACTAAGTTATCGGACACTTTTTTTCCTACTGCTGCTACCGAACTCATATGTAAGAAATGAGTAACATCTTGCTTGAGTGATACATTTATGATGTTAGCTGTGCCCTCTACGTTTATTTTTTGCATGAGTGCTTCGTCCCGACTGTCGTAAGAGATGAAGGCGGCACTATGTATCACCCCTTTTACACCTTGCATATTCTTTTCCAGATTAACAATATCTAGCAAGTCTCCCTCTACCCACTCAATCTCATTCTGAATGTCTGCTACTAAACTCATATCACTAGTTTTACGTCGTAAACCTCTTAATGAATAGCCCGCTTTTAGCATGGCTCGGCAGATAAAGCTGCCTATTAATCCGGTAGATCCAGTAACTAAGTACATCATATTTAGATTTAAGTATAGTAAACGGCTGAATAGGGATTATGTATTTTCCAGGCTTTTTACAATTTGAGTATCACGAATCCGTCCTAGACATTGAATAACAGTCTCATATGAAAAAGAATATCTTCTTGAACAAAGATCAGTTTAAACGTTTAGCTGGAATCTATCGCTTCATACTTCCTTATAAAGGGCAGTTTACGATTGGTATGATCGGATTAGTTTTTTCCAGTTTGACGCTACTTAGCTTTCCGCTTATTTCCGGCGAGTTACTTGATGTAGCATCCGGCAACGAATCTTGGTTGTCTAACAACCTGAATATCATTGCACTATGCTTGCTTGCAGTATTTTTTGTGCAGAGTATATTTTCATTCATTAGAGTCTACTTTTTTGCAAAGGTAAACGAAAATTCGTCTGCTGATATACGAACCGCCCTTTACCAAAAGCTTATTACACTTCCTATAAGCTTTTACGATAAACATCGTACTGGAGAGCTGATCAGCCGTATTACTTCTGATATTTCTCTTCTTCAGAATACTTTTTCCGTAACACTAGCCGAATTTCTTCGGCAGATAGCAACATTAGTTATTGGTACTATCGTAATTGTATCGATGGCTCCCAGCCTTACCGGTTTTATGTTCGCTACGTTTCCTTTTTTAATTGTAGCCGCAATGGTATTCGGACGTTATATCCGTCGTCTTACCAAAAAAACACAAGACCAACTAGCTGAAAGCAGTGTCATTGTAGAAGAAACGTTGCAGGCTATCCGAGCAGTTAAAGCTTTTACGAGTGAATTTCGTGAGATAGTTCGTTACCGAACTTCTATTGATCAGGTAGTGAATACTGCTTTAAAAGCTGCCTTGTATCGTGGATTATTTGTTGCATTTATTATTTTCGTTCTGTTTGGCGGTATTGTAGCAGTACTTTGGTACGGTGCTACACTTGTTCAGCAAGGTACTATTACTATTGGTGACTTAGTTTCCTTTATTATGTATACCACACTAATTGGTGGTTCTATCGCGGGTCTTGGCGACCTATATGGACAAATTCAAAAGGCAGTTGGTGCCTCTGAGCGTATTTTAGCTATTTTAGATGAGCAGTCTGAAACGATAAGCGTACCTTCATCAAAACCCGAGCTTCTCACTCAAACTATTCAGGGGAGTATTCGCTTCGATGATGTTTCTTTTTTTTATCCTTCCCGCCCAGATATTACAGTATTGAACGCTATTTCGTTCTCGGTGCGGGCGGGGGAGAAAATTGCACTTGTCGGCCATAGTGGAGCAGGAAAATCAACAATAGCTCAACTAATTTTGAGATACTACTCTGTGATTAGTGGAACTATCACTATTGATGATACCGCTGTAGATGCTTATGATCTTACTTCTTTGCGACTGAACATAGGACTGGTTCCTCAAGAAGTAATTTTATTTGGGGGAAGTATTGAGGAAAATATCCGCTATGGAAGGCAAGACGCAACTTTTCAACAAGTAGAAGCAGCAGCTTATCAGGCTAACGCCTTGGATTTTATTAATTCTTTTCCTGAAAACTTTTCAACTATTGTGGGGGAAAGAGGGGTTCAATTATCAGGCGGACAGCGACAAAGAATTGCTATCGCTCGAGCCATTTTGAAAGACCCAGCTATTTTAATATTGGATGAAGCTACTAGTTCGCTGGATGCTGAGTCGGAACACCTCGTTCAAAACGCTCTAGAAAATCTTATGGAACACCGAACTACAATTATAATTGCTCACCGCTTAGCTACTATCCGTAAAGTGGATCGTATTTATATGCTAAAAGAAGGACAAATTATTGAACGAGGAACGCACGAAGAGCTATATGAACTTGACCAGAGTTATCGTAATCTTATCCAGCTACAGATGTTAAGTTAAAACAAAAAACCCCCCATCTTATTTTTCAAAGATGGGGGGCTATAATTAACAAGAAAAAGGCGGCGACCTACTCTCCCTCAGGTGAAGTACCATTGGCGCTGCCGGGCTTAACTGCTCTGTTCGGGATGGGAAGAGGTGATCCCCGGCGCTACAGCCACCTTAAGATTTTGCAGGTATCAGGTAGAGGGTGAATGGTTCAGTGTCAATCACTGTTCCACCACGCAACTTCTATTATCCAATACCTGGATAAATATTTTTGACATGTAAAAGTAAGAGAATCATCTAAAACGGGGGTGTGTTGAGCAGGAAAGCCGTTCGGGTCATTAGTACGGCTCAGCTGTGCCATTTCTGACTCTATACCTACCGCCTATCTACGTTGTCGTCTACAACGACCCTCAAGGGAAGCCTCATCTTCAGGCGGGTTTCGCGCTTAGATGCTTTCAGCGCTTATCCCATCCGAACATAGCTACTCGGCGCTGCACCTGGCGGCACAACCGATACACCAGCGGTTCGTCCAACTCGGTCCTCTCGTACTAAAGTCAGATCCTGTCAAGCTTCCTACGCCCACCACAGATAGGGACCGAACTGTCTCACGACGTTCTGAACCCAGCTCGCGTGCCACTTTAATGGGCGAACAGCCCAACCCTTGGGACCTTCTCCAGCCCCAGGATGTGACGAGCCGACATCGAGGTGCCA
>NZ_JBARYM010000004.1:0-6574 GCF_049647865.1 Tunicatimonas sp.
ATGAAGGCAGAATTACTATTAAAATGGGATGCTATTGTGGGCGAAGGTCCGGTTTGGGATTACCGTCACGATTGTTTGTACTGGGTAGACATACTACGTGGGCATGTATGTAAGTTTGATCCTAAAAATGGCAAAAATCAGGTTTATGAAATCGGGCAATACGTAGGAGCCGCAATACCTCGTAGTAGTGATGGTCTGGTACTAGCTCTACAAAATGGTTTCGGCTTGTACGATGAAAGCAGTAGAAAGTTAACACTGATTGAACATCCCGAAGCTCACTTACCAGAAAATCGCTTTAATGATGGAAAAGTAGATGCAATGGGGCGACTCTGGGCGGGTACAATGCAAATTAATCCTACAGAGCCTCAGGGTAACTTATATATGTTGGATATTAATCATCAGGTAGAATGCAAATTAGATAATATTTATATTTCCAATGGGCTAATTTGGTCAGCCGATAACCAATGGTTTTACTTTATTGATTCACTAAAAGGCTGCGTAGACTGCTACCGCTTTGATTTAGAAACCGCTGCTATTAACTACGAACGCAAAGTAGTATCTATTGACCCAGCAGTGGGGGTTCCTGATGGAATGACCATTGACGAGGAAGGGAATCTGTGGGTGGCTATTTATGACGGAGGACGCATAATTGCGGTTGATCCAGAAATTGGAAAAATTGTTGAGCAAGTTGACGTTCCGGCCAAAAAAACATCGAGTTGCACCTTTGGAGGCGAAAACCTGGACACGCTCTTTATTACTACTATTTCAGAAAACACTGATCCGGAAGATGAACTATTGGCGGGGTCGCTATTTTCGGTGAAGCCGGGGGTGAGAGGAGTACGGGCAAATTTTTTCGCGGGCTAATAAAAGAAAAAGCCTGCACCTAAAAGTGAGGCTTGTATGTGCGCGCGAGAAGATTCGAACTTCCACGCCAGTTAAGGCACTGCCCCCTCAAGACAGCGTGTCTACCAATTCCACCACGTGCGCAAGTGGTACAAAGCTAGACAATTTTACGAACGAAACAACAATAGACAATTACCAATTAGCAGTGAACAATGAGCAATGTACAAAGGAGGCAAGAAACTGGAGACAAAAAGAAATATTGCGACTGACGCTCGGTGAAACAGTGAAAATTAAAGACTAATCGTAACTACAACAATCAACAATCAACAATCAACATGTTTCAACATATTATCTACGAAGTAAACGAAGGAATAGGAAAGATTACGTTAGACCGACCTGAAGTCTACAACGCACTAAACAATCAGATCAAACTAGAACTGAAGCAAGCATTTGATCAGGCGCGGGAGGATTCAGCCGTAAGAGCGATGATACTCACGGGAAACGGACTAGCATTTTGCTCGGGGCAAGACTTAAAGGCCGCTCAAACTGAACTAGCGGACACAACTTACTCCGAAGCAGTGCGAACGTACTATAATCCGCTTATTCTTGCTATGCGTGATTTGCCTAAACCTATTATCTGTCAGCTCAATGGCTTAGCTGCCGGGGCCGGTTGCTCATTAGCGCTAGCCTGCGATATGATTATTGCCAGCGATCAAGCGAGTTTGTCAGAACTTTTTGTAGGAATCGGTTTAGTAATGGATTCGGGTTCTACTTACTTTCTACCTCGGATGGTCGGTTCACTGCGGGCATTTGAGCTGGCGAGTACCGGACGAACGGTGAGTGCCGAAGAGGCAGTTCAAATCGGGTTGACTAATCGGGTAGTAGAGCACGATCAGTTAGAGTCTACGACCTACCAGATAGCCAAAAAATTTGCCCAAGGACCTACTAAAACCATTGGCATGATTAAACAAATGCTTAACCGATCCTACGAAATGAGCTTGGCCGAAGTGCTGGATTATGAAGCCCAAATTCAAGATGAAGCGGCAGCTACCGAAGATCACCAGGAAGGAATTCAAGCATTTTTAGAAAAGAGGAAGCCTAAGTTTAAGGGAAAGTAGTATTCTCATCTAAACCAGCTTTTAACTGAAAAACGAGGTAGATTAAGCAATCAATTAGATTATTGAAGATGATTGATAGTATGCAGTGTTTGGCAAGCAGTCAGTCCGGCAGTCTCGGTTCTCAGCCGATAGTCACCGAGACTTGCCATTTGAAATTTTTGTTCTGTAGCCCAAGCTATCTCCCTTGGGCTAAATCCTCCTTCCGGACCAATCAATACTAGATAAGATTTATGGATTTTTGCTAAGTGACTGAGCGGCTGGCGATGGTTTTCATCAATATGCGCAATGAAAATTTGAGTATTTTCAGGGAAGTTAATTTGCTCAGAAGTTAGAGGTTGCATCTCAAATAATGTAGGGAGTAAAGCCCGGCCAGACTGCTTCATAGCACTCACCGCTTTTCGTTGCAAGCGTTCTAGTTTAAGCACTCTTCGCTCCGAATAGTCGCACTCTATAAACTGAATGCTGTTGATACCAATTTCAGTGAGTTTTTCTACCAGCCATTCCATCCGGTCCAAATTTTTTGTAGGAGCAATGAGCAGGTTGATAGAGTAGGGGAGAGCAGGTTGCTGGTAATGATTGATTACATTAAATGCACAGCGTTTGGGATTTGTCTCCTGGATTACTGATTGGTAGTAACCCCCTTTACCGTCTACCACCGTAATTGGATCGTTTGGCCGTAATCGTAATACTTTCACGCAGTGCCGAGATTCTTCCTCACTCAGAAAATTGGCTCCATCGGTAACTTTTAGTTGATAAAAAATGGCCATGAAGCAAGTTAGTTTCCGGCGTAAGTAGTATGCTTGGCTAGTATACTTCGATTTATGTCCCGTACCAGGGCGGGCCCTTCGTAGATGTATCCGGTGTAGAGCTGCACTAAACTGGCTCCCGCTTCCAATTTTTCTAAAGCATCTTCTGGGCTATTAATTCCTCCAACGCCAATTATTGGTAAATGACCCCCAGATTTCTGATGAATGTAGCGAATTACCTCGGTCGATCGTTGCCGAACCGCTTGGCCACTTAATCCACCCGCTCCAATTTTCTTCAACGTAGCGTCATGGGTCTGAAGTGATTCGCGGGAGATAGTCGTATTGGTTGCAATGATGCCATCTACCGGAACAGTCAGGCAGATTTCAATAATATCGTCTAGCTGAGTGTCATTCAAGTCGGGAGCAATTTTAAGCAAGATTGGTTTGGGGTTCGCCTTCTGTTGGTTAAGCTCCTTTAAGTGATTAAGCAGGTTAAACAAAGGTTCTTTTTCCTGAAGCTGCCGCAAGTCAGGAGTATTGGGCGAACTAACATTTACCGTAAAATAATCTACCAACGGAAATAATAACTCAAAGCACTGCTCATAGTCTTCGGTAGCACGTTCGTTGGGGGTGATTTTATTTTTACCAATATTCCCGCCGACAATAATATTTGATTTGCGTTGGGCTAACCGTTCCGCTGCTTCGTGAATTCCAGCATTATTGAATCCCATTCGGTTAATCAAACCTCGATCTTCAGGTAAGCGAAACAGGCGGGGCTGAGGGTTTCCTGCTTGCGGACGAGGCGTTAGCGTACCAATCTCTACAAACCCAAAACCCAAAGCGGCCATTTCATCAATAAGTTTGGCATCTTTATCGAAGCCAGCGGCTAATCCAACCGGATTTTTAAAATCTAAGCCAAATAAATTTCTGGTCAAATCAGGATGGTTCACCTCCAGGCTTTTCTGAAAAAGGTACTTGACCGGAGGAATAGCCATTGCAAATCGAAGCAAACTAACGGTTACCTTATGAGCTTGCTCTGGCTTCAACAGAAAAAGTAGAGGACGAATAATGGATTTATACATTCACGATAATGATTAATGAGTAATGAAGGATGACTGATGAAGAACGCAAGATACTTTTCATTAATCACTATTCGTCAATCATCAAAACGGATGGGTCGTTTGGAACGAGGGTGAAATTTGGTAATCACCTGCCGTAGGTAATCCCGGTCAAGATGCGAATAAATTTCGGTAGTAGTAATGGATACGTGACCGAGCATATCCTGCACTGCTCTCAGATTAGCTCCCCCCTCCACTAAGTGGGTGGCAAAGGAATGACGAAACGTATGCGGACTTACTTTTTTAGTAATTCCTGCTCCCTGTGCAGCATCTCGCACAATATTAAAAATCATCACTCGGCTAAGTTTGCTACCTCGGCGGTTCAAAAATAAATAGTCCTCCTGACCTGCTTCAACATTTAAATGCCGACGAACGTGTTCGGTATACATTTGAATATACTTCAGTGCATCTTGACCAATCGGAACGATTCGCTCTTTATTACCTTTACCAATGATGCGAATGAAGCCAATATCGGTATAAAGATTACTGATAAGCAGTTCGGTTAGCTCAGTCACTCGCATACCGGAACTATAGAGGGTTTCAATAATTGCTCGATTTCGAATTCCTTCGTTGGTGGAGAGATTAACTGCTGACAAAATTTGCTCTACTTCAGAAAACGATAAAGTGTCAGGCAGTTTACGATCAATTTTAGGGCCTTCTAGTAGTAACGAAGGGTTTTTATCAATATGATCTCGATAGAGAAGAAACTTGTAGAAGGCTTTTACTCCCGCCAGAATTCGGGCCTGCGAAGCGGCAGTCATTCCCAGATTAAATATATATTCTAAAAAAGTTAATAAATGCTTTTGCTCTATTTGTAGCGGAGATAAATCCCAATCGGAAAGATCGGCAAACTGCTGAAGCTTATCAATATCGCTGAGGTAGGCTTTGAGGGAGTTATCTGATAAGGACCGTTCCAGTCTCAAATAATCTCCAAACTTATCGATATACACGTTCCAATCCTTAGCGTCCATACTAAGAAGTCATTTTAGCGAAGGTACTGTTTTTAGTATAAAGATGATAATTTGATCCCGAATGTGTTCATGTTTTAGTGTGTTCTTGTGTTCATGTTAATTTTAATACTTTTGAACATCTGAATATCATTCTATGACGACCTAAACACCATGAACATCATCATCATCAATGGCCCTAATTTAAATCTGCTGGGTAAACGTGAACCGGAAATTTACGGTAAACTTTCTTTTAAAGAGTACTACCAAGAATTGACTGAAATCTACAGTGACCATACGCTGACCTACTTTCAAAGTAATTCAGAAGGGGAGTTGGTGAGTAAAATTCAGGAAGTAGGTTTTACTGCAGATGGTATTGTGCTAAACGCTGCCGCCTACACCCACACTTCAGTGGCTATTGCCGACGCTATTGCTGCGGTAACTGCTCCGGTAATTGAAGTACATATCTCTAACGTTCATGTTCGGGAAGCTTTCCGCCACCATAGCTACGTGAGTGCCGTGGCTCAGGGGATAATTATTGGATTGGGACTGAGCGGATACAAGCTGGCTATCGATTTCTTACTTGAAAGTAGCCAGACATGATCACATTTTACCCAGGCCCTTCTAAAGTTTACGCTGAAGTTCCTGATTACGTGCGAGATGCTTACAATACCGGAGTGTTGAGCATTAACCATCGTAGCCCAGAGTTCATGGAGATATTCCAGCGGGTGACTCAACTAGTTAAAACCAAGCTCGAAGTACCAGAGGAGTATACTGTAGTCTTCAGTAGTTCGGCCACGGAATGCTGGGAAATTATTTGCCAGTCATTAGTAAGCAAGAAGTCTTTTCATATTTACAACGGAGCGTTCGGAGCAAAGTGGTTACGTTACGCCAAAAGCTTGGTTCCCAGGACCGATAGCTTAACATTTAATCAAGAAGATTTACCGAATATAGACGAACTACAAATAGGTGATACTGATTTGATTGCCCTTACGCATAATGAAACTTCTAATGGTACTGCTCTACCTACCGACTGGATACACGCATTACGGGCCCGTTATTTTAATACATTAATTAGCGTAGACGCCACTTCATCAATGGCCGGAGTAGCACTTCCCTGGAAAACGGCTGATGTATGGTTTGCTTCAGTACAAAAGTGCTTCGGTTTACCCGCCGGATTAGCTGTGATATTTCTTTCACCGAGAGCAATTGAGCAAGCTCAGGAAATAGGCGATCGTAAATATTATAATAGTTTGTTAAATATTTATGAGCAAAGTCAACAGTATCAGACTACGCACACTCCGAATGTGCTAGGAATTTACTTACTAATGCGAGTGCTAGATAATATGGCACCAATTTCGGCGATTGCAGCCAAAATTGAAGCACGCTATAATGAATGGATAAATATGTTACTTAACTTAAGTTATGTTAAGCTGAATATTAATAATTTCCAAGTACAATCTAAGACAGTCATTCCCTTCCGAGCCGAAAAGGATACAATTAATCAAATTAGACATCAGGCGAAAGAAAGTGGGATTACATTAGGTAATGGCTACGGTGAATTAAAAGATACTACACTGCGGATCGCTAACTTTCCAGCTATTACTGACCATGAAATACATCAACTGAAAGATTTTTTCGTCAACTTTGCTCCTGAAAATTTATCGAGCTAATTGTATGTTTCACTTTAAAGAAATTATTTCGGTCAGCCTTATTCTGTTTTCAGTGATCGACATATTGGGAAATATTCCTATCATTATTAACCTTCGTAAGCGTTCCGGAACTATTGAGTCGGGTAAGGC
>NZ_JBARYM010000005.1:0-3424 GCF_049647865.1 Tunicatimonas sp.
GCTTCTGGACCCAATGGAGCTTTGTATGTTGCCGACATGTACCGGGGCATCATTCAGCATGGGGCGTATATGACCCCTTATTTGAAGGAGCAAACCCAGCGACGCAAATTGGATCAATCGATTAACCGAGGGCGCATCTGGCGGGTAGTACCGCAGAACTGGCAGGCCCCAGAAACAACCAATCTCTCCCAGCTTGCTTCCGAAGAATTGGTGCCGTACCTATCCCACGCTGATGGCTGGTACCGCGATATGGCTCAACGCTTGCTAGTAGAACGTCGAGATGTAAGTGCTATTCCAGCGTTGGAAGAGTTGGCGAAGAATAGTGAGAATTATTTAGCCCAATTTCACGCTCTTTGGACTCTTGAAGGACTGAAGGCTACTGATTCGGAGTTGCTATTTTCACTACTATCCGAAGGCAGTTCCCTGGTTCGTACTACTGCTCTTCGATTATTAGAGCCTCTAGCAGAAGAAGAATCCGAAATCCAACAGCAGCTTGCTAAGAAGCTATTAAGCAATTCTAAAACCTCCCCAATTGAGCTGAGTCTGCAAATGGCGCTGTCTGCTAGTCAGCTAGCCCCCAATTTTGCTTACCAGCTTTTAACCGATCTCTTAATCCGATACGATACTTCGGCTCTGATACGCGATGCGGTGCTCAGCAGTTTACAAGATTTAGAGTACGCTTTTACGCAGCATTTGCGTCAGCAACCCGATTGGCAACAAGCTTCCCAAGCGCGAAAAATTTTATTAGAGACCCTAACTACCGCAATTGTGAATAAAGGTAATGCGGAAGAATTGATCGCTCTTCTCTCAGATGTAGGTACTAACCAATCATTAGACTGGCAAGGACAAGCCATTGTGAATGGATTATCAGTACAAGGCATTCAGGAGTCGGAAAAGCTAGCGTTATTACCCGAAGCCCCAAAAGTACTAACTCGAACCCATCCTAATATCACTCCTACCCAACAACAGGCTATCGCTTCACTGTTCTCTTGGCCCGGCCACACTGTTGGGTCCGACGATTTACCAAAGCAGAATCGTTTGGGTGAAAAAGCTCAACAGCAGTTTGCCTTAGGTCGTCAGCACTATCTAACTACCTGTGCAGGTTGCCACGGTAACGAGGGCGAAGGAATCAGCCGGTTTGCTCCGCCGCTGGTATCATCAGATTGGGTACTGGGTGATCAAAAACGGTTGGCACTGCTGCTATTGCATGGCTTAGAAGGGCCAGTTAAGGTAGGCGATAAAATTTACGATGCCCCAGATATTTTACCTGTTATGCCCGCACATTCTACGATGGGCAATACCGAGCTAACAGCAATTATGAATTACATTCGGAATGCCTGGGGTAATCAAGCTGACCCGGTGAGTGGTAATTTGGTGGGTACTACTCGCCATACATCGCAAGGAAGAGTGGTGCCTTGGACAGCAAAGGAATTAAATCAGCATATTCGGGAGCTGCCTACGGCGACGAACCAATAAAATAAGTACTAACCATGACTACCTCAACCAACGTATCGTCTCAAAATCTTCTCCCAACCAAGATAAACCGCCGCTCTTTTCTACAAAAGAGTGCCTTAGTAGCCGCTACTGCTTTTGCTTCTCCAGTCCTTGCTCAACCTTTTAAAAATGTACCAATGGGGCTAGTGGTACATACCTACTCTCACCGTTGGCACTCCCAAACAAACAGTGAGAAATATCCCGGTTTTCAGAACGCGCTGGATTTGCTGGAACACTGCCATCAAGTAGGTGGAGGCGGAATACAAGTGGGAGTTCGTAACTGGACCCAAGATTTCGCGGGGAAAGTTCGTAGTCGGAGAGAGCAGCTAGGACTTTACGTAGAGGGGTCAATCCGGTTACCCAAATCTACCGACGAGGTTTCCGCTTTTGAGCAGGAAATTAAGTTAGCAAAAGAAGCAGGTGCTCAAGTGATAAGGACAGTTTGTCTGGGCGGAAGACGCTACGAAACCTTCGATTCTTTAGAAGCTTTTCAAGATTTTAAGCAGCAGTCAATCAAGTCGCTAGAATTGGTCGAACCCATCGTACGCAAACACCAGATGCGATTAGCAGTAGAGAATCATAAAGATTGGCGCGCCCCAGAGTTAGTAGATATTCTTCAGCATTTGGGTAGTGAGTGGGTGGGAGTTACGCTCGATTTTGGCAATAGTATCTCACTGATGGAAGACCCAATGGAAGTGGTAGAAATGCTGGTGCCCTTCGTATTTTCTACCCATGTAAAAGACATGGCGTTTGAAGAGTGCGAAGATGGTTTCTTAATGTCGGAAGTGCAGTTGGGCGAAGGAATGCTGGATTTACCGCGAATTGTTTCTCTCTGCCAAAAGCACAATCCAGATATCGTTTTCAATCTGGAGATGATTACTCGCGACCCGCTGAAGATTCCTTGCCTCACTGAGGACTACTGGGCTACCTTTCCCGAAGTAAACGGCAAAGAACTAGCCCGGACCTTGCGAATGGTACGGGAGAATAAGCATCCTACCGATTTGCCTCTTATTTCTAGTCTCAATCCAGTTGGAAAATTAGCTGTAGAAGAAGAAAATGTTAGAAATTCTTTAGCTTACAGCCGAACTAGCTTACCCATCACCTAAACTATCAACAACCTAACTATGAGTAACGAAAAACTTCCTGGAATCAGTCAGTTTGATTTAAGCGGAAAGGCCGCCATTGTTACCGGTGGCTCCAAAGGACTAGGTTTAGCCATGGCTGCCGGATTAGCTTCGGCGGGAGCCAATGTAATGCTGGTCAACCGAAACGAAGCCGAGGGCCAACAAGCGGCAGAACAGTTAAACGATACGTACGAAGCTAAAGCCAACGCATTCTCCGCTGATGTGACCAACCAAAAGCAGACCGAAGCCATGGCCCAAGCTACGCTGGATGCCTTTGGACGAATAGACATTTTGATTAATAGTGCCGGAATCAATATTCGCGGAGCGATTGACGAGGTAACTGAGGAAGAGTTCAAACAGGTGATGGACGTGAACGTAACGGGTACTTGGCTCTGCTCCCGGGCGGTAACTCCTCAAATGAAGCAGCAGCAGCGAGGCAGTATTATCAACTTAGCTAGTACCCTAGGATTGGTAGGTTTAGCAAATCGAACGCCCTATACCGCTAGTAAAGGTGCCGTAGTGCAAATGACTCGTGCGTTGGCTTTAGAACTGGCTTCGTTCAACATTAACGTAAATGCTATCTGTCCCGGCCCGTTCCTTACCGAGATGAATATTCCCATAGCCGAAACCGAAGAAGCGAAGAAATTCATCGTAGGTGCTACAGCCTTAGCCCGATGGGGCGAACTAAAAGAAATTCAGGGTGCAGCAATCTTCTTAGCCAGCGATGCGGCCAGTTACGTAGTGGGTTCTATGCTGACCGTCGATGGGGGCTGGACGGCTAAATAAAGTAAAGATAGTTAGTAATA
>NZ_JBARYM010000006.1:0-5320 GCF_049647865.1 Tunicatimonas sp.
GCATATATCCCTGCGTCTTTATTCGTTGTTTCAGTAGTGAGCACCTGTTGCTGAGTACTAATTTCTATAGTGGCCTCCACAAACTCTTGGGTTTTCTGATTCATGACCATACCTTCCAGTCGGGTAACCGGGGGTACGGGTGGGATTTTCTTAATTTTCTCTAAACCGTAAATATCCAGATGACCACCATCAGCCGACATATCTGCTCGGGTTGTAAACACCACAGAATCAGCTTGGCCTACCGCGTAGAAAGCATCAAATCCTTTAGTATTTACCGGAGCACCTACGTTCTCCGGCTTCGACCATTTTAACCAGGAGTCATCCTGCCGGGTAGTTCGATATACATCGGCACCGCCATGTCCGCCCGGTCGGTTACTCGCAAAATATAGTGTTTTGTTATCGGGGGCTAAATATGGCCCAAACTCATCTCGCTTCGTATTAAGTGCGGCAATCTTTTGAGGGGTAGACCACTTTCCCGGACTCTCAATAAAGCTCACGTAGAGGTCGCTAACTTTACTATCTTTTACTTCGCTAAAGTATAGCAACATGGCTTTTTTATCATAAGACATAAAACCACCGTTAAATCTTCCCCGGCACATACCGTCAAAGTTGCTAATACGCAATGACTCTGGCTTTTGCCATGCGCCGTTTACTTTTCGGATCGTAGCAAATTCCCATTTTTTGCTGCTACCACTTCGGACCAAAACTTCCTGCCCATCGGCCGATACGCTCATTACTTGATTATAATCCTCTCGGTTAAATGGGGTTTCTAAGTGTTGCGAGGGTGACCAATTACCGTCTTCCTTCCGCTCGGTAAACCAAATATCTTGGCTTCCGTCGGTACCATTGGTGTTTTCGGGATGATTAGTGATAGTAAAATACAGGGTATTACCATCGGGAGATAGGACTGGAGCTGATTCGTGATAAATACTGTTTACCTTACGTCCTAAATTGACTAGTTCGTACTCAGGTTCATCATCAGACTGTTGTCCGAAAGCCCCAGCATGAAATAGTAGTAATCCAATACAGATACTGATTAATCGCATAATTTTATTTTTCAATTACACGATTAATCTAGCTTAATTCTCTATAATAAGCCGATTGCAATGGCTTCATTCCTTACAGAATGCCATTTATAGAAAATTTGTACTTTTCTAATTTTTTAGCAAGGAACTAAATAATAGATGGATAGAAATCAGCCTATTTTCGGAGAAGCTTTTTAGAGGTAGCTCGCTTTCTCGCAATGGCAAATAATACAATACCCAAAATAGTGAGTAGTGGTATTAAATGAACTAGCGACGTTAAATAATGGAATATACTGTGAGGATCAGAATGTTCTGCACCATGCCCAGGGTGAGCCATAGCGGAACCAATCAGTAGGGTAAAACAGAAGAAAAGGCTAAGAAATTTGAAGAAGTTCATATTGAAAAGGTTAGTGCAATAGTTAGCTTGTTGAAATATATAATATTAATTGACAATCGCCAAATTTAACTGTAAGATCATTTCTTTATCTAAACGGACGATAGTACGCATGGTCTGCTAATTGGAGCATCTGTCTATCTCCGGAGCTATCACCGTAGGAGTAAACATTCTGATAGTGAGATAGATCCACCACCTGACGAATTCGGACTACTTTTTCCGGACCGTAGCAATTTTTTCCTAATAAGTTACCAGTTAGTCGGCCTTTGCTTACTTCTAGCCTTGATGCAAGTAATTTTATCTCTTTTTGTTGACACCAAGCTAGCAGCCAATTTTCAGGAGAAGCTGAAACAAGGTAGATATCGTTGCCTAGTTCTTGGTGCTTTTGTATGGCTTGTAATGCGCTCTTTCGGGTTATTTGAGGGATTCGCTCCGTTGCGTACTGCTCACAACGGGTTTGAAAATCGGCTAGTGGTTCACCTTTGAAAAAATAGGTCATCACTTTTTCCTTCGCTTGCCAGTTTGGCATCAACTTAATTTTATAAGCCAACAAAAAAGGAAGTAAGCGAAACAGGCCAAAGTAGGCAGCAAATCTTCCGTGATAGAATACTATGAAATCAATAAAAGAATCACGATTGGTGATAGTACCGTCAAAATCGAAAAAAGCGACACTTTTGGTTGAAGAGCCTTCTGTATTATTCGGATTAGAAGAATTAACAGATTGATTCATCAAGCTTAACCCAAATAGATCAACCAGAAGAAACTAAGTATCCAGCCTACCAGCGTAATTTGAATAAACGAATCTTTGTAAAGTAGTTTGGTAGGTGAGCCACTATTTTTTTCTACTAGCGTAATTTGTAAGTAGCGCATTAATCCTGCTATAACAAACACCGAAGTATAAACCAGATGCTCGCCCAAGCGCATTACTACCTCATCGGATATAGTATACATTAAATAGGCTACCACAATAATTCCCGCAATCATGGTCATGCAAGCATTGATAAACTCCAGATTATAGTTCTTCACCGATTTGCGGATAAGAACTCCGGAGCTAGCCCCCAATACTACATCATCGCGACGTTTAGCAATTGCCAGAAATAAGGCCAGTAGAAAAATCATGATAATGAGCCACTGAGAAACCGGAACATCTGCCACTATTCCACCGCTGACTGTACGAAGCAAAAATCCTGAAGCAATTAAGAATATATCTAAAATACCAATATGTTTTAAACCGAATGAGTAGCCGATATTGATTCCAACATACATTAAAAGGATCAGAAAAAACCAAACATTAAGCAGCAAACCAACCCCTAATCCGACTAATGCTAATAGACTCATGAGTACTAAACCAGCACCTTTAGAAACCTCACCCGAAGCCAGCGGGCGCTCGCATTTGGTAGGGTGTGCCTGGTCGGCTTCAATATCTCGGTAGTCATTTAACACATAAATAGCGCTGCATACGGCACTAAATGAAACAAAAGCTACACCTAGCTTTAGAAGAAGTTCCAATTCAAAAAAATGACCTTCAAAAAAGAGAGGAATAAAAATAAATAAATTCTTAGCCCACTGCGAGGGCCGAAGAAGTTTGAGATAAGCTAAGACAACTGATTTTTGCGAGATAGCAACTTGCTGCATAATTATTTACTTCTTAAATAAACACTGGAGCAACTATTTTTCTTAGTATAAGGTACCAGTGTACTATATACGCAATTTACCAATTTTTCATTATTCTTTGAAATTTAATACAAAATATTTTTTTATTTATCTAAACTCATGGCTAATTCCAGCATCAAGATTATTAAAAGTGAAGAAGACAAGCAGCAATATATTTCTTCCCTGCTGAATGATATTCAAGCACTCGAGCAAATGTTAGCAGAAAACAAGTTCGAGAAGGGAGTGCAGCGCATTGGTGCTGAGCAGGAGATGGTTTTTGTTGATGAGGCTTTTCGTCCGGCATTTATTGGACCAGAAATCAAAGAAACGATGAACCGCCCGTACGTTACTACGGAGTACGCCCGGTTTAACTTAGAAATAAACTTATCACCTATATTATTTGAAGGTTCTTGTCTGACTGAACTAAAACAGGAACTTGAAGAAAAGATTAGTGAAGTAGAACAAGAGGCTCATCAGAAAAATGCGCAAGTGTTATTAACCGGTATTCTTCCGACGATCCGCAAATCTGACACTTCGCCCGAATCTATGACTCCTGAGCCTCGCTATCAGGCATTACTGGAGAATGTAAACCGCCTTCGAGGTAAACAATATGAATTTAATATTCAAGGATTAGACGAACTGATTACCCGGGATAATCCCTCTACATTTGGGGGCTGCATGACCAGTCTTCAGCTCCACCTACAAGTAGATGCTGACAAGATGGTTGATATGTACAACTGGGCTCAGTTAATTTCGGCCCCAATATTAGCCTGCGCAACCTATTCGCCAGTATTTTTGGGCAAGCGACTGTGGCACGAAACCCGGATTGCCCTGCTTCGTCAAACGACCGATACCCGCAAACCTTATTCTAACCTTATTAATGAGGAGGCTAGAGTATCTTTTGGGAATGACTGGCTAAAAAACTCGGTAGCTGAAATCTTCCATGATGACGTGGCGGGCTACAAAGCTTATCTTACCACTGAATTTCAGGAAGATGCCTTAGAAGTATTAAAACAAGGAGGAGTTCCCAAACTGGAGGCCCTAAACTTTCACAACGGTACTATTTACCGGTGGAACCGCATTTGTTACGGGGTTTTTCAAGGTAAGCCCCACCTTCGCATTGAGAACCGAATACTACCGGCGGGTCCCACTATTGAAGATGAGTTGGCAAATACTGCGTTTTGGTTAGGCTTAATGAATGCTCTACCTGAGCAATATCGAGATATTCAAGAGAAAATTCCGTTTGACCGGGTAAAGACTAATTTTTTGAAAGCGGCCCGGTTAGGCTTAGAAGTAGAGTTTGAGTGGCTGGACCGAAAGTTAATTTCGGCCCGAGAACTTATTCTGGAGGAACTTCTGCCTCTGGCTCATGAAGGTCTAAAAAAAGTAGGTGTGAACGAATCTGACTGCTCACATTATCTGGATATTATCCGAAAGCGTACCGAGTCAGGTAATACGGGGTCTCGCTGGATGTTGCAGTCCTACGAACAACTACTTAAGCAGAGCACTACTCCGGATGAAGCCTGGGTGGCAATTACCGCTGGTATGCTAGAACGGCAACAGAGTAATGAACCTGTACATACGTGGAAGCTAGCCTCGGTTAAAGAAGCGGGCGACTGGAAGAACCGTTTCTGGCGGCTCGACCAAGTAATGACTAAAACCCTGTATACGGTAGAAGAAAACGATATTGTAGATTTAGCGGCTCATATTATGAGTTGGAAAAAAATTGGTCATATTCCGGTAGAACGCGACGGGGAGTTGGTTGGAATAATTACCAAAGATTCAATTATTACCTATTATGCTAACAACTCAGGAGAAGATTTTTCTCAAATTCCTATTCGGAAGGTTATGGTAACCGAACCAGTAACTGCTCAGCCTGACATGTTAGTAGCCGATGCCATCGAGCTGATTGTTGAAAGTAATATATCCTGTTTACCGGTTGTTAAGGATAAGAGGTTGGTTGGGATCATAACTGAGCATGATTTTGTGCATATTTCCCGGCATTTGTATCAAGAACTAATGGATAATGACGAGAACAGTTAATTTTAAATCACCTGAATCACGCCTGCTAATTAACCTTCCAGGGAATCGTGATGACCCTACGTTCATCGTTTTTGCAGGTGTGCACGGAAACGAAACAAGTGGATTAATTGCCCTAGAAAAAGTACTTGAAAGAATTAAGAACCAGCAAATTACGTTACAGGGCAGTTTCTACGCGATTGCCGGAAACCTACCCGCCATCCAGAAA
>NZ_JBARYM010000007.1:0-5998 GCF_049647865.1 Tunicatimonas sp.
AAGTAATAGTTATTTACTCCTACCAATTTAGCTGAGCGACGTATTCCGTTCGTAATTAAATATTTGTCAAGAATAATTTCGGGACTAACCTTGGCAATACCCGGAATAATTTTTTTAATACTCTCTACATCCGCCAAACGAAGACCTGGCGAAAATTTTGGTTTATTAGCCGAAACGGTGGTTGCCTGTAAATTCTCTTCCGTTTGCTCAACTACGGGGCTAATCACAATATTATTTACCCCAATTAAACGGATTTGATCCAAGATTTCTTGCTGGGCTCCGGCCCCAATGCCTAACATGGCAATCACTGCGGCCACTCCAAAAATGATACCGAGTGCGGTAAGCATAGAACGCAGCTTATTGGCTAAAACTGCTTCTAGTGCTAACGAGAAGTTGGCGAGTATCTTCTCAGTCATTACCCCGGTCGGTTAGAGGCTTGGGTTCTTCCTCCAGATAAGCAATGGGCTTGTCTTCGGCATTATTCGGGACAGACAAAAATACTTCATCGTTTTCTTCCAACCCCTGAGCTACTACGACCATATCGTTACCTTTGGTTCCCAGATTTATCTGCTGCTTTATGGTAGATAGTCCATTTTTCTTGAAAACGTAGGTGAGTGAATCACCCTGACTATGAATAGCTTCTAATGGAACCAGCAACACATCTTCAATATAGTTAGTGATAATAGCATTACTGGTAGTCATGGCTGGGCGCAGCGTAGTATCATTTTCATTTACTTCTACGGTTACCTCAAATACCTTAGCATCGCTATTTGGCCGCTGCTCTCCAATGTTTGCCACCTTAGTTACCTTGCCGGTTAATTTTTTATCCGGGAAAGCATCCAAACCAATTTCTACTTCTTGGCCACTTGTTACCCGGCTAATATCTACTTCGTTCACATAGGTTCGGGAGATCATAGAAGTTAGGTCGGGCAAGGTAGCAACCCGTGGGTCCCAAGTGCGAATTTGCGACCCCTTTCCCTTTTTACTTCCATCCCAATCCCGAACGTAGATAACCATACCATTTTCGGGAGCAGTTATGGTGAGTTCTCGTAGCAGCCTTTGTAACTTCTCTAAGTCTCGCTGATCGTCGAGAAGCTTGGTAGAAGATTGTGCCATTTCGGATACACTCTTCCGGCGTAATAACAGATACTCCTGTTTACCCTGCTCCAGTGCCCGCTCGGCCTTTTCAGAATCTAGCTCATTTTGTTTAATGGTTGCCGGAGGCTCAAACTTTGATTGTTCTAGTACTAGCCTCTTTTGCTCTAGATCATATTGAAGATTAATTATTTTATCCCGCTGTTCTCGTAAAGTAATTGCGGTATCAATTTGAGTTTGCTCATACTTATTCATGCTTTCTTCAACCTCTAACTCTTCTTCTCGAATTTTATCCATCAGTTCAGAAGCATCAAGTCTAGCGACCATATCGCCCTTTTTCACTACTGTACCTTCGGATACAATATCATCGATATTCACCTGATATATTCGAGCTTGAGGTAACCCGTTAGGCCCCATGATTTGCACTGAGTTTTTTGCCTCTAGTTCTCCAGTAACGGTTACATCAACTTGTAGATCGTCGCGTTTCACTTTGGCGATAAGATCAACTCCTTCTTCTGCGCTTGCTTCACCGAAGAAAATAAAGTAGCCCGCAATTAGTACGACTACGATAGCCAGGGGAATTCCAACTTTTTTTAACATAGGTATGAGAGGTTATTGTATTTAATACTTCTAATTGACACTTAGCTAACTGCTGAATCAACTTGATTGCGGGTTATACTTTCGTTTATCTTATCGGTTTCAATTAATCCATCTTTCAAACGAATGATCCGGTGGGCGTAATGGGCAATATCATCCTCGTGTGTCACCATAATAATGGTGTTTCCCTGGTCGTGCAAATCCTGAAAGAGGTCCATTACATCGTAGGAGGTTTTGGTATCCAGGTTTCCCGTTGGCTCATCGGCCAAAATAATGCTTGGATTGTTGATGAGTGCCCGGGCAATCGCTACCCGCTGCCGCTGCCCCCCCGAAAGCTCGTTGGGTTTATGGTATGCTCGATCGCCTAAGCCTACACTGTTCAGTACTTCCATTGCCCGATCGTGGCGATCAGCCTTACCAATTCCGGCGTAGATGAGCGGCAAGGCTACGTTATCCAGCGCTGTAGAGCGAGGTAGCAAATTAAATGTTTGGAAGACAAAGCCGATTTCTTTATTACGGATGGTAGCCAGATCACTCTCGGAGAGATCGCTTACATTATTATCATTTAATATATAAGTACCTGAAGTAGGAGTATCTAAGCAGCCGACAATATTCATCAGGGTAGATTTTCCCGAGCCGGAAGGCCCCATAAAGGCTACGTACTCTCCCCGGTTTACTTGAATTGAAATATCCTGTAAGGCATGCACCTTTTCCCCTCCCATGCGGTAGATCTTCGCAATGTTCTGGGTTTCAATGATCGAACTCATAGGTAGGAATAGGTAAAAGTGTAAGATTAGCGACGTTTAAGAAAGCAACATAAACGAATAACGTTCGTCATCGCACGCTATTTCCTCGTGAACTAGGAAATTACGAATTTTTTATTCCCCTTAGACCTTTTTCACATTATTTAACAAATTGATATGAGAGTATTGAGATTACTTAAGTATCTAGTCAATTTACTCTTTACGTTTTTTTGAGCGCATTAATACTAGGAACTACAACACTTTGTACGATTACTAAACAACCCGAGCGGCAATTACTAGGGCTAAACCTACTACGAAGAAAGCGAACATAGCGTAAATTAGTTGTTGAGTTTTAGAGGGGGCTTCGGCAAATTCTCTCCATACAAAAACACCCCAGGCAGCGGCTACCATTGTGGCTCCTTGCCCTAGCCCATAGGAAATGGCAAACCCAGCTTGCTCGGAAGCTAGCATACTAAATGACATGCCTATACACCAAATAACTCCGCCCAGTATCCCAATTAGATGCAGTCGAACATTTCCCTTTGAAAAATAGTCGCTAAAAGTTACTCGCTCACCTTTCAGCGGACGATACATAAAAATTGTGTTCCAAATAAAATTAGAAAGAAAGATGCCAACTGAAAATACAAATACGGCAGTATAAGGGGTCATGAGTCCAGCTTGCGGATATTCAAAATCAGTAGCCACCGAAGCCGCTACAAACCGAAAGAAAAATCCCATAAGTACACCCGCAATAATTGATAGCCACAAGCCTTTGTTAGAAACTGCTTTTCCTTGTTCCTTCTGGCGATAGGCTAGTGCATCTAGCACAATGGCTATCATAACCAATAACACTCCTCCGAATAACATCCAAGGATTACCTACCGGAACCGCCACGTAGTTAATAATTACGCCCAACACTAGTGCTAAACCAATACCCACTGGAAATGCTACCGCCATTCCGGCAATATCAATCGCTGCTACCAACAGTAGATTAGCGATATTAAATACTACCCCGCCAATAAAGGCTGATCGAAGGGCAGCACTCTCGGCCTGCTGCAAATCTTCCCAAAAACTACGGCCTAATTCTCCGCTGCTACCGATGGTTAAACCAAATATTAGAGATAGCAGCACTATGCCCAGCGTGTAATCCCAGTAGAATAGTTGAAATGGCCACTTTTGAGTAGCTAGTTTTTGCGTATTTGCCCAGGAACCCCAGCAGAGCATGGTGATGATTAACAGAATAACCGCCGTAGCATACGATTGAATGATTAACATAACGAATCGGATTTATTTGGCTTGTTGTTCTATCTTCCGAAACATATCACCGAAGATTTTATCTCGGTTCAGATAGGTGACTGTTCGGTATAGTGGACGACGGTTGTCGAAGCTATAGGTTTTTTCATCGGTCAAAATAGGCGTAGCACGTAATTCGCTCTGGAACCAGTTTGGGTTAATAGCGTAGGCTACCGCCGATATATCCCATACTACCTTAGACCAAGCATACTCGTCGGCATCTACTTCTGTAGGATACTGGCTAAAGATTTCTAGTAAGTAGTCGCCAATATCTCCTTGTCCCTTCAAATATTTTTCGGCTTCAGGAATTGATAATAAAAGATGAGAAGTGACAGGCTGGGTAGGTATTTGCACCAGTGGTACACCCGAATCGAACATCACTTGGGAAGATAGTACATCTTGCTTTAAATTAAACTCGTTAGCCGACGGCCAGTTGAGCCCCTTGCCACCTAACCATACTACTACAATCTTTTCTCTAATACTTGGTTCCATTAAAATTGCTGACGCTACATTGGTAGGTGCTCCCAAGGTAAGCACATACAGCGGTTCATCCGAACTCATAGCTCGATCAATTAAATCCTGAGCCGCCTCACTTTCCACCGGTTCCTCAGTGTTTAACAAAAATTCATTGGAACCTCGGTAGACGAACCCTTCAACCGGGGTTTGGGTACGTTTCAGTAGTCGCAAAATTTCCTCATAGCTCTTCTCCATTCCTTCTCCGGCACTTTTGGAGCGATGATTTTTAAACGGAGCGGCGTAGATGGCTTCTACCGTAAGTTGTTCTGGTGAGAATAAAGCGTATACTACAGCAAACTGGTCGTCAATTTCATTATAAGTGTCCGTGTCAATTACGACTCTTAGTGGAGTTTCAGGTGGAGAGAGTCGATCAATACGTTGAGCGACCGGTAGTAACGGAAACTGTTGAGCAAAAACGGGAATAGAAAATAATAATAGCCCAGTGGCAAGAAAATTACGCAGCATATAGGTTGTGTATTGGTAAATAGACCTTAGCAATATACAAAAAAGCTGGAGAGATTATACTTCTACAATGCGCTCAGTACTGGCCTAGAGGCTTTGGTCGCCCAAATCAACTACTTGCACATTGTTTTTGGCATTAGCCAGAATAAACTGCCGCTTCGGATAAGAAAGCTGATTTAGTTGATCTAACAACTCGGACATGTACACTTTATAATCCTCTTGAAGTTCTTCCCGAATCGGTTCGGAAGACGGCATTTCTAATGAGAGGGCATCTACTGGCTTTCCGTTTTTCCAGATACGATAATCGAGGTGCGGTCCGGTGGAAATTCCGGTACTCCCTACGTAGCCAATTATATCTCCTTGCTCTACTTTTTTACCCCGGCGTACTCCTTCAGCATATTTAGAAAGGTGCATATATCCGGTGGTATACGTGCCATTGTGCTTAATCTTCACAAAGTTTCCGGCTCCGCCACTGTAGTGGGCTTTTGTTACTACACCATCACCAACGGCTCGCACGGGAGTTCCAGTAGGAGCGGCATAGTCGATCCCGTAGTGCGGACGGCGTATCTTCAGTACCGGATGTAATCGGCTGTGAGAAAAGCGAGAGCTAATGCGAGAATAACGCAAAGGTGCTTTCAAAAAAGCTTTTCGCAGGCTGTTTCCTTTCTCATCAAAGTATTCTTCTTTTCCCTGCTGATCGTAGTAAAAAGCGTAATAGTCTTCTTCGGTTCGCTCAAAATGTGCCGCTAGTATTTTTCCCACTCCTACTGCTTGACCTCTAATTTGAATTTCTTCGTAGATAAGTTTGAACCGATCTCCCTTCTGCACTTTAAATAAATCTAGCTGCCAAGCGTATAGCTCAGCCAGCGTTGCCGCAAGTTCGGGCTTAGCCCCATTGTCCTGGAGGGTTTGATAAATAGAGTAGTCAATAATTCCGGCAAATTCCTTTGTTAGCGTATCTATCTCATGCTGTCCTTTGTAAATATTAACCGAATCGGTCAAGTCGAAAACTACGTACTCCAAATTAGAAGGCTCGTAAATGAAGTACTGAGCCGTAACGGCCGAATCTTGACTACAGAGTAATGTATAGTCCCGGTTTTCTCGGATTTTTCGCACATCAAACACTTGACGAGACTGCTTAGCTAAACGGTCTATAATTCCGTAAGATACGTTATGGTTAAGTAATATCTGCGATAAGAACTGGTTAGGCTTTACTGTAGCTTCCACTACTTTAAAACTATCTACCTCTATTCCGTAAAGGAAATGGGGTTCTGATTCTACTAATTCAGAAA
>NZ_JBARYM010000008.1:0-4799 GCF_049647865.1 Tunicatimonas sp.
GTTTCCAACACCTTGTGAACTAAATGAGTGGTAGCCAATGCTGGCACTTGTCATTAGCGTTTTCTCGACCCCAAACCGCCCTTCTACATCAAACCCAAACCCACCTTCGGTCCGGTTGCTGAAATCACCGATAGGAAAGAGGGCATTTACGTGCCCACCCAGTGAGAACTGAGCCAAAGCCGACGTGCTTATAATGGTTACTAGCAGTAATAGAAACAAAGTTGATTTCATAGTATACCTTCTTTACTCAAAGATACAGCAAACCAACAACCTTCAAAATAAAAAGCTGTCCGACTAGGGCGAACAGCTTTTCTTCATCATAACAGCTACTTAACTAAAATTTTACTGCCCTAACTTAAAAGAGATACCAATATTAATAGGGACGAAGTTGATGTTTTCGCTTAATGAAACTTCAGTAAGTGGGATAGATTCGTTTACAAATACAGTATGGTACTCTACATTTGCATGAACATCGATAAGATCGCTAACCGGAACTAATACTCCTAAGGTAGGGGCAAAACCAAAGTACGAGCGAGAGATACCGAACAGTGAGCCAAGGTCAACTCGGGTGTCATAAATTCCGCCTTTAATTCCTACGTAAGGTGTAACTCCCTGCGCCATGGGTGTGAATGCGACTGAAGCCGTAATCGGATTGATAGTAAAATCTACTCCGGGAATATTAATGCCTACTGCGTTGGCTCCGTAAGAGAAACGTTGAAAACCTATTCCGGCCACTACATTTGGGCTAATTTGGTAGCGAGCATCAATGCCTAAGCCGTAACCATTGTCAATTACGTTTGATGAATTTCCGGTAGAAAAAGCCGGGCCTCCAGTTACTCCTAGTGAAAACTGAGCTTGCGAAACCGAATGTAAAGTAACTACTGCGAGTATTGTGAATAATATCTTTTTCATATGATTGGTTGAGATAGTGATTAATAACAATTACAACCTTACATAGGCAATTTCTGTGCAGAAGATGAGTTGCAAATAAAAAAAATGCACGATTTTTGTTAAAGGAAAACCATAACGCTCTGAATATTAGAATATTAAGGAAGAAAATTTCTGTAATTTTTACTCTGAATCAACGAAAAAGTCCGCCGCGATACCATCGGCGAGTAATTTTCCAGCCGAAGTAAGCACTAATTGCCGGTTTTCTAACATCGCTTTTCCATTGCGAATCAGCCCCTCAATATAATCTGCCTGAACTACTGCTAGATCGTAGTTAAGTTCCTGTTTTAACCAAGCGAGATCGCAACCCCACTTTGTTCGTAATCTGGTCATAAGATATTCATTAATACGGTCAGCTTGAGTTAGCTCCTCCCACTCGTAGGGTACTTGCGATTCCGCTAATGCGTTCAAGTATTTACTGTTATTGGCTACGTTGTATTGTCGGGAGTTCCCATTAAACGAATGAGCGCTCGGCCCCACTCCCAAGTAAAGCACGTCTTTCCAGTAGTTGCTATTGTGCTTGGATTCCCAACTGGGTTGGCAAAAGTTAGAAACTTCGTACTGCTCATATCCAGCCGAAGCCAAACCACTCACCAATTGCTCAAATTGATTGGCGGCGAAAGTTTCATCAATCGGTGGAATTTTCTGGTGGCGTAACCATCGGCCAAACACCGTTTTTTCTTCAATAGTCAGACAGTAGGCGGAAATGTGTTGCGGATTTAAAGAAATTGCGGTAGCTAAATCGGCCTGCCAAACCGAATGATCCGGATGGGGAATAGCGTAGATCAGATCAATACTCAAATTGTTGAAACCAACCTCCTTTGCCTGTTGAACGCACCTTTTTGCTTCTTCGGTCGAGTGTGCCCGATTCAAATAACGCAGATGCGGTTCGTAGAACGATTGAATACCGATACTAAGACGATTAAAACCTAGCTGCTGTAGTAGCTGTAGCTTATCTAATGAGAGATCATCGGGATTAGCTTCCAAGGTAATTTCCGGATCGGAAGAAACTGTGTACTGCTCATAAATGGTGTCTAATAGTAGCCGCAGTTCCTCTTCATCCAGTAGCGATGGGGTACCCCCTCCGAAATAGACGGAAGTAATAGTTTGTCCGGCCAGATACGGCTGTTGCAACACTAGTTCTCGAGCAATAGCCCGAACCATATCCGTCTTACGTTCCTGATTAGTACTAAAGTGAAAATCACAGTAGTAGCACGCCTGCTTACAAAAAGGAATGTGAATATAGATACCAGCCAAGTCATCATTTGTTAGTCAGTAGATAACCGATTTGTTTGGTGTTATGGTTCGTAGTGTTAGAGTGTTATAATGATGTGTGATTATCCAAGGTGTTAAAGTCTTTGATGTTCAACAAGAAGAAAATAACTTTGATCATTGTAACCCCGTTTCATGAACACCCTAACACCGTTCCGCGGCGGCCCAAACACCCAAACACATGAACACACAAAATATCAGAATAGGCATCATTAACGTATCTGACCGAGCCAGTAAAGGCATCTACGAAGATATTCCGGGTAAGGCTATTGTTGAAACCCTAACCGACTACTTAACTTCCCCTTGGGAGAAAGTATACGCGGTTATCCCCGATGAGCAAGATCAACTGGAAGCTACCATGAAGAAGATGGCGGACGAGGAAGGTTGTTGCCTGATCGTAACTTCCGGGGGAACCGGCCCTGCTCCGCGCGATGTAACCCCCGAAGCTACCGAGGCGGTTTGCCATAAAATGATGCCGGGTTTTGGCGAACTAATGCGACAAACCAGTTTACAGTATGTGCCCACCGCAATCTTATCAAGACAAACCGCTGGAATTCGTAACCAAACCCTAATCATCAATCTACCCGGTAAGCCTCGCGCCATTCGGCAATGCCTAGACGCGGTATTTCCCGCTGTTCCTTACTGTATTGACTTGATTGGGGGTCCATTTTTGGAGTGCGACGAAGCAGTTATCAAACCATTTCGTCCGAAAAGTGCTTAATTAGTACTAATTGATCTACCAATACCGTTCGTACCTATAATGAAAAAGTTCTTACGAACGCCAACCTTCTGCTTACCATACGCACTAGTCACCTTTGCCCTGGTGGCTATCGCCTTTCTTCCGGCTTGCCAATCAAATGAGTCAACCGCAGAAGAAACCCCGGTACCCCAGCCACAGGAGAATCCTTACGAACAGCAATTTATTCTGGCTTTAAAAGACACGTTACAGCATTTAATAGACTCTAGTGGTGTACCGGGAGTAGGTATTGCGGTAGTAAAAGATAGCACACCTATTCTGGTAAAAGGCTATGGGCTTCGGAGTATTCAAGAAGAAGATTCGGTAGACGAGCACACCGTGTTTCGCTTAGCTTCGGTTTCTAAAGGATTTGCTTCGGGTTTGGCAGCTACGTTGGTGCGAGATTCCCTATTGGCTTGGAATGATCCGGTAATTGACTATCTTCCTTCTTTTGCGCTCATTTCCCCTGAGCAGACCCGAGAGGTAACTGTTAAGCATGTCTTATCGCATACTACTGGGCTTCCCTATCACGCGTATACCAATCTAGTAGAAGCTGGGCAACTACGCGACGATATGATTGCACTACTCGCTGGAGTAGATTTGATTGGTAAGGTTGGGCAATGGTACAGCTATCAGAATGTAGCGTACGGAATTATTGAACCGGTAGTTGAAGCGGCAGCAATAGAATCATACCAAAGACTGATTCAGAAGCGGATATTGGAACCTCTCCATATGAGCGATGCTTCAATTTGGTATCAGGATATGATGGAAACTACCAACAAAGCTTCACCGCATTCGCCAACCGAGCGAGGCTGGCGGGCAGTGCCTATATCCGAGAACTACTACAATGTGCCTTCCGCCGGGGGGATCAATGCTAGCTCGCATGATATGGCCCAGTGGCTCATGGCCTTACTAGGAAATCGACCTGATATCTTTCCAACCGAAGCACTAGATAGCATATTTGCGCCCCAAGTTAAAACCCCTATTAAAAACCGATACTTCCGCCGATGGAATCAGCTAGAAGCGGCTTACTACGGACTCGGCTGGAGAATAGTGCATCAAGCATACGATACGGTGGCTTATCACGGAGGATACGCCAACGGTTACCGCACAGCTATTGCCCTGGATCGGAATAAGAGAATTGGTATTTGTATTATGGCCAACGGGCCGTCCAGCTTGGTGAGTCGGGTTGTGCCTCTATTTTTAGATTTATATCGGCAGTATGAAACCGATATTCTTGCCTGGGAAGAGCAGACGAATGAGACCACTACCAATTAGCTAATACCAGCATTAGTGTAACTTCTCAGCCAGTAAGGATATATGCCAACTCACTCTCTGTCATAAAACTGATCACTGTTATCTTTTGGAACATATTCACCAGACAACATCTTTTTAATGCGAGCAACACGTAAACGATTAGCGTTCGGCTTATTCATATAATGGAAGGCATTAGGCGCCCGGATCATGGCAATGAGTGAGAGATACTCCTCCCATCTGAATGCTGCAAATTCCTTTTGGAAGTGATAATGAGCTGCCTGTTCAAAGCCATAGATAGGACCGCTATCTCCCTGCCCTAAATAAGCATTATTAACAAAAAGCTTCAGAATAGTATCCTTGGGCGTTAGCGCATCAAAGGCGTAGCGGGCAATCAGTGTCTGCTCGATCTTAGCAATCCCTGGCTTAAATTGATTAAAGTACTACAACTTCACCAATCCTTGACTAAGCGAAGTCTTTCCCGTACCAGGAGTTTCAAAATCGTAACCCTGGTGATTATAGAAGTTAGCGTCCTGTACCTTTAGCAGGGCGTCCAACTGCTGGTTGGTAAGATCAGTCAGTTCCAATT
>NZ_JBARYM010000009.1:0-4725 GCF_049647865.1 Tunicatimonas sp.
CCTGATTTACTAACCGTTCAACAATTCGTTCAGCCTCAGCCACATCTTGTACGATGTAGGAATTTTGAGGGTAGGCCGGGGGGAAACCATCTAGGTGAGGCCCAGTGAGGTACAGGCGCGGAAGTGGGGAATCAAATTCTAGCGTGGTTTCGTAGGATTCTATCGAAGCCCCCGGGTCGCGCAACGAAGTAACCCCACGTTGTAGCAGTTGAATCGCTATAGAATCGCTGACTTTATGAAAATGAGCGTCAATCAGGCCCGGAAGTAAAGTAAGTCTTTTCGCATCAATTACTTCGGCCTCTTCCGGAACGCTAATATCCTTGTTACTTCCCACCGCAACAATTTCATTGCCTCGTACGACGACGGTAGCGTTGGATAACGGGTCACTACCGGTTCCGTCAATGAGCGTCGCTCCTACAATAGCAATGGTTTGATCCCCCGCTAAAATATTCTCTTCATTGACTGCTTGTATGGGAGTAGTAGTTTGAGCGAAGAGAAGGTGCGAGGTAGCGAGTAGAAGTACAGTAGTGAAGTAGCGTAACGTAGTAGTCATAGGTGGTAGTTAGTAATATTCTGTTCATGTATCTTTTCTATTAGTGCCACGCTTTTTTCTATTCACTTTGTGTCTTAGCTAGATATTCCTTTGGTGTCAATATCGATAATTCACTCTCTTTGTAATCTTTGGTGTTTCGAGTAATTATTATTTGGTGTCCCCCTTCTACTGCGCAGTAATTCTGAACGCTATCTTCAAAATCTTTAAACTGGGATTGTGAGGCACTATCAATTACCGATTGTCCTACATTTTCCAAGCGCACGATTTTTAGGACTTTCTGTATCTGTAAATCTGCCTTATTTCGGTTTTCTAATCTACTAATTATATAGTGAATGTTGGTGATGCTTATTGGTGAGGTGTACAACTTTATATCGCTATTCACTGCTTCTTCAATGAGTTCGGTAATAGCTTCTGAGAATGGTTCTCTATCGAGCAGTAAATCTAAAAGCACATCGGAATCTAGATACAGCTTCTTCATTCGCCCAGGTATTTTTCTATCAAAGCATCTTGCAGTATATCTTCGTAAGAAGTAAAATCTTTAGGTAGTTTGACCGACCCTTTTAATTCACGGACTATTTTTAGTTTGCTTTTTTTCTTGTCAGATTGTTCTGATTGAGCGAGTGATTTCAGGTACTCTTCTACGATACTGGATAAACTTCTTCCGCTTGCTTTTGCGTATTCCTTCGCCTCCTCAATGACGAGTTGGTTTATAGACAAGGTTAATTTGGAATTCATACGTGAAAATTTTTACGTACGAAATTATGAACTTTCGTAGTATTTGTCAACTGACTGGTCATCGGCTATCACTTCGGCCCAATCATGGTAAGCCGGTTATAAGTCGTAGCTTAGATTTAATCAGCATTTGCTGAAAATTAGTTCTCACTTTCTCGGGCCTTTTGCTCCACAAAATAGGGCTGAAAGGTGTAGGAAGAATGGGTATTCCAGGGCACATTAGTGCTAGGTAAATACTTACTGAGTTTTTCTTTTTGTGACTGATACTTAACCTGACTGGCTAGGTTATTCCACTCCTGCGGGTCAGTAGTATGGTCGTACAGTTCTTCCCCGCCGTCTTCGTAGTGGATGTACCGGAAATTCTTAGTGCGAACCGCGTGGTTGTTTCTACCGAACGTGGTAACCGCCGACCAATCTTCATCATTGGATGGACCCTGTATCAAGGAGACTAAGCTCCGACCTTCGTTGCGTTCGTAGGCTGGTAGTCCCGCCAGTTCTAGCAAAGTAGGGTACAGCGAAAGCAGTTCTACTGGTTCGTCCACTACTTTTCCGGCCGGAATGTTGGGGCCAGAAAAAATTAAAGGAGTATGCGTGGCTTCTTCCCACAACGCATGCTTGGCAAAAGTGCCTTTTTCACCCAGTCGGTACCCATGATCCGACCAAAGTACAATGATCGTATTATCAGCGTACGCACTTTTTTTCAGCGATTCTAGCAGTTGCCCCACCTGATAATCCACAAAACTAACGCAAGCCAAATAGGCCTGAATAATCTCGTCCCAGGAACCGGATTTGATCGCCCACTCGGTACTAGGCATCATCGGTAGATCATTGATCTTATGCGCTACGGGAGGTACATCGGTTAAGTCATCCGCTCGGTAGGAAGGTAAACTCAATTTTTCGGTTGGGTACAGATCAAACCACGGTTGAGGAACGTACAATGGGACGTGGGGGCGTAAAAATCCTACAGCTAGAAAGAACGGTTGATCGTAGTCACGGCCTAATCTCTCCGCTGCCCATTGTACCGACTGGTAATCCGGCATAAGTGAATCTTTGGTTGGAAAAGCTCCCCAATCAGTGCTTGTGCGACCGTAGTTCTCACCGCCAAAGCCATCCCAAACAAACCGTTCTTCCGGTAACGGTCCAAACCCTCTAGCTCGGCCACCCGATTCGTCAAATAATCCCTCGGGAGCGTGGTGATGGAAGAGTTTGCCAATTCCCATGGTGTGGTAGCCCTGTTGCTTAAAATACTCCGGTAAAAAAATAATGTCCGCGGTAGCGGGGTTATCGAGTTTGATTTTGTTGTCATCAACCATTCCGTAGATGCCGGTAGTAGAAGGACGCAATCCCGTCATAATAGAAGCTCGAGATGGTCCACAAAGTGGAGCTTGGCAATGCGCATTTTGAAAAAGAATCCCACTGGCGGCAAGTTTATCCATATGAGGGGTAATAGCATCCGGGTGTCCGCCCATAACTCCTAGCCAATCGTTTAAGTCATCAATAGCAATGAACAAAACATTGGGGTTGCTATCGTCCAACGGTAAATTTTGACCGTTTAAGACACCGGGTAGTACCCCAAATGAAACGATCAGCAGTAAGCACTGGAAAATAGGTTGGTGAAATATTTTTGCCGAGATTGATAACGTAGGTGATTGCATCGTAGGTTATAGGTCTGAATAAAAAGAGTGTAGATCAAACTAACCTCTTTTTTCCACTTGTCAAATCATTAGCACTCACTAATTTTAAATAAATACCAGTTCAATATGACTATTACGCAGAAGCAACGCCTATTCTTTGAAAAAAACGGCTACTTAAAAGTTTCAAATCTGATGACTAGCGAGGAGGTGGATTATTACCGAGACCTTTACGAAGAATTTTTATCTAACCGAATTGACGTTAGCCGCTACCGTTCGGATTTAGGAAGTCATGCGGAACAACCAGCTTCGTTAACCACCGAGCGGATCACTCAAATCATGACTCCTTTCCGGATAATGACAGAACCAATTAACGCTGCTTTGCATCAGAAAACCCTATTCCTCGCCCAGCAGCTGTTAGGAGACGATATGGCCCTGGATTTTGATATGTTGATTGATAAAGCTCCCTTTTCCAATACTCCTACTCCTTGGCATCAGGACTGCGCTTATTGGATCGATCTGCCCGATAAACGAGCGGTTAGCTGTTGGGTACGTTGGATGAAGCTAAATTGGATAACGGTTGTATGTGGTACGTGCCGGGTTCCCATCTTCAAACTATGCGCCCGCACCGGTCGGCGGGGAAGGGGGGAGGTGCTTTGGAGTGTCGGGCCACCGAAGAAGAAGGCGTAGCGGTAGAGCTTCAGCCAGGAGATTGCGTATTACACCACGGTGGCACGCTTCACTACAGTCGGGGAAACAGTACCGAGCTACGTCGCCGGGCTTTCATTACCAACTTCCGACCCCAAGCGATGATTGCTTTAGAACGGAAGCAGGGCTACGACCATACTGGGGTGCGAGAAATTAAAAGTTAAGGGCGTTCACCTAGCAGTTGAATGAAATATTTATAAGCCTTTACGCTATATTAAAATAAAATGTTAATTTGAGTAGAAAATTAGCGTAAAAAATATGGCTAAGCGAATTGTCATTCTAGTTCTGGGACTTACTTCATTATTTTTTACTTCTACCACTACATACTCAAAGTACGAAGAACCTTCACCGGTGCTTACTCCGGCTGAGGAAATGGCTACTTTTCAGTTAGAACCAGGTATGAAGGTTCAACTTGTAGCGGCTGAACCAATGGTACAAGAACCAGTGGTAATTACCTTTGACGAAGACGGCCGATTGTGGGTAGTAGAAATGCGGGGCTTTATGCCTACTATTAAGGGCAAAGGGGAGAATCAGCCGGTGGGCCGAGTGTCGGTACTGGAAGATCTAGATGGTGACGGGCAGATGGATAAGAGTACCATCTATCTGGACAGTCTGATTATGCCCCGGGCTCTGGCGGTAGTTCAGGGCGGAGCCTTGATCGCCGAAAACAATTCGCTATGGATGACCGAAGATCTTGACGGCGATTTGCAAGCTGACACTAAAACATTGGTAGATTCCGATTACGCGGCCAACGGTTTGCCCGAACACTCCGATAATGGACTGTGGCGCAGCGTAGATAATTGGTACTACAACGCTAAATCACGTTTTCGCTATAAGCTAGTCGATGGTGAGTGGCAGCGTGATAGCACCGAATTTCGGGGGCAGTGGGGCTTGAGTCACGATAATGAAGGACGCTTGTACTACAACTACAACTGGTCGCAACTCCACGCCGATCTAGTCCCTCCAAATTATTTATCCCGGAATAAACACCATACTCCAACCTCGGGCATCGACGAAGGGTTAACCTTGGATCGGCGCATCTACCCAATTCGGGACAATCCGGCAGTGAATCGTGGCTATATTCCCGGAACGTTAGATGAA
>NZ_JBARYM010000010.1:0-8969 GCF_049647865.1 Tunicatimonas sp.
TGGGTAGAAGAAGCGCTTCACCAAGGAATACTCAAATTGGTGGTATGCACGTCTAGCCTGGACTTGGGAGTGGATTTTCGGCCGGTAGAAACTGTTATTCAGGTGGGCAGTCCCAAGGGGATTTCTCGCTTTCTGCAACGGGCCGGGCGAAGCGGCCATCGCCCCGGAGCGACTAGTAGAATTTACTTTTTACCCACGCACGCTTTAGAGTTAATTGAATCAGCCGCTATTCAAGAAGGGATGAAGAATGAAGTGGTAGAATCACGAAAGCCACTGGAACGGTCGTTTGATGTGCTGGTGCAATATCTGGTAACGCTGGCGGTAGGCGAGGGCTTCCGACCGGAGGAATTATATCCTGAAATAACGAAAACCTATTCATATCGCAACTTAAGTGAAGAAGAGTGGCAGTGGGCGTTAAAGTTTATTACCTCCGGCGGAGAAAGTTTGGGGCAGTACGATGAGTTTTCTAAAGTTGAAGTGGAAGATGGGGTATATAAAGTGAGTAATCGGAGAACCGCACTGCGGCATCGCCTATCAGTTGGAACCATTGTTAGCGATCCGGTACTGAAAGTAAAGTACGTGGGTGGAGGTTATATTGGTACGATTGAGGAGAGTTTTATTTCTCGTCTGAATAAAGGTGATAATTTTTGGTTTGCTGGTCGTAATCTAAAGCTAGAGCGGATTAAAGACATGACCGTAATGGTGCGTAAGGCTCGGGGAAAAAACGGAGTAATTCCTCGCTGGACAGGTGGGCGAATGCCGCTATCAACTCAGCTGTCGGATATGATTCGCCTTAAACTAGATCAGTACCTCCAAGGTAATTATACCGATCCGGAATTGATTGCGCTAGAACCACTACTGGAACTTCAGCAGGAATGGTCGGCACTGCCCGACCGAAAACATTTTCTAATAGAGCGATTACAAACCCGAGAGGGGTACCATGTCATCTTTTATCCGTTTGCGGGTCGGGCTGCTCACGAAATTTTATCAACGCTCATTGCGTGGCGGATTAGTCAAGTGCAGCCGATCTCTTTTTCCATCGCCATGAACGACTACGGCTTTGAACTCTTATCAGACCAAGAAATTCCGTTAGAAGAAGCCCTGGAGCTAGATTTATTCGGCACCGAAAACTTAGTGGAAGATATTCTAGCCAGTGTAAACAGTACTGAAATGGCTAAACGACGGTTCCGAGAGATTGCTGCTATTTCCGGGCTGGTGTTTCAGGGCTATCCGGGAAAGCATATTGGAAATCGTCACTTGCAGGCTTCGTCGCAAATTATCTACGATGTATTTCAGAAGTACGATGCTGAAAATCGCTTACTTACTCAAGCATTGGACGAAGCTTTGTACCAACAGATAGAACAGGCGCAATTGGCTGAAACATTTGAGCAGATTAACCAACAATACTTTCTAATCAAAAATCCACCCTACCCAACTCCGTTTGCCTTTCCGCTGCTGGTTGATCGCTTACGGGAGAAAATCAGTTCTGAATCGCTAGAAGACCGTATTCTAAAGATGCAGCGACAATTAGAGTCTTACGCAGCTAATGGGGAGTAATCTGAAGTGTTATAGTGGTTTAAATATTGAGTTCTGAGTTTACTTCTCAAAACCACTGAACTCTATACTTGAATAAGTAAACAAAAAAGAGAAAATTGACTTTATTTAATCGATGATACGTAATAAGTATTCGCTTATTTTTTTAACTACTGGGCTTTTTTTTCTCACTAGCTGCCATCGGAGCATTAGTTTTCTTCCTACCGAAGTTCAGCAATTGATCTTGGCTTTACCCACTATTGAAGAGACAGAGGTTGATCGGCAGAAACTTCAGCTAATGAAGCGCGACTGGAATGGTCAGCTTGCTTTCCAGAAAGATCAGTTTAGTACTTTATTAGGCCCAACTACTTCAGCAATTAGCAATATAGTAGTACCTAATTTCACGGCTGAAGAACTAGATAGCGCAGTAAATCGCTTGCTAGTATTCCCTCCTTTGGCCTCATCCAACCCCTATGGTTTTGCCGAAAACGATTTAGTTGACTACCCAGATTCAGTTTATCGGCAGCGTTTCCGACAGATTAGCACTGATATTCCTCTTGTATTCAACAATCAGGTAAGAACCTTTATTGAGGTATACGCTATTCGTAAGCATGATTTAACCCAACGGATGCTAGGGAGGAGTGTGCTGTATTATCCTTACATTGAACAAATACTCACTGAACAAAATATTCCTGACGCGCTAAAGCATCTGGTAATGGTGGAATCGGCTCTAGAAATTGAAGCTGCTTCCTCTAAAGCAGCAGTTGGCTTATGGCAGATTCGGCCAATTACTGGGCGAAGTTTGGGATTAACCATTAACCGCACAGTAGACCAGCGATTAGACCCTTACGCCTCTACTCGAGCTGCCATACGCTACCTAAAAAAGCTGCGCAATATGTACGGTAACTGGCCAATGGCTATTGCAGCTTATAATTGCGGACCGGGCAATATGCACAAAGCAATAGTACGGGCCGGAGGCAGTAAGAACTTTTGGCGAGTGCAACGGTTTTTGCCCCGCGAAACCCGTAGCTATGTACCAGCGTTTATGGCACTGGTCTATCTCAACGAATTTCAACACGAGCATAATCTGCGCCCGGTGTATCCTGAGCTTTCGTTTCAAGCGGTAGATACGGTGCAAATCTACCAGGAGATTATGTTAGAAGAAATTGCAAAGTATACCGCAGTGAATCTGGAGGAGTTACAGTTTTTAAATCCAGCACTCGTTCGGAACAAGGTTCCGTTCTGGAAAGAAGGGTACCCGCTAGCTCTGCCGCTCAATAAAATCGCTCAGTTTGAACGGGATCGTAGCTACCTCTTTACTCCTCACGACTATGCTAATCAAATAGCTAAAGCTGCCCGGATAACTAAGCAGAGACGAGCAGTAGTGCCCAAAGGTGCTAACTATACCAAATTAATCTATCGGGTACGAAGCGGCAATACGATGGTGAATATTGCCCGGCGATATGGTTGCTCAGTAAAAAATATTCGAGACTGGAATGCTAAGTCCGACCATATTATCCGGGTAGGAGAGGAGCTCACGTTGTACATCGCCAAAAGTCGAACCTCTCCGTAATTCTCAAGATTTTGCTGTCTGGCTGATTTTACGCCGATTTTTAGGCACTACTACAAATAGTAGGTACAATCCAATAAGCACCAAAGGAATACTTAACCATTGTCCCATATTTAGCGGAATATTGCCCTCCCAGTCAACTTGGTCTTCTTTGAAGAACTCGTGAACAAAGCGCAATCCGAATACAAAGATCAAAAACAGTCCGAGAAATAATCCTTCGGGAGTTTTCTCTCTCATTCGCGACCATAGGAATAGTAGCAGTACAAAGACCAGAAAGGTAGTGATCGATTCGTATAATTGGGCCGGATGGCGAGGGATTCCAAACGTTTGGATAGTTGCTTGGTAAGCCCTCCGCCGTTGGTTTAGCTCATAGTTCAGCAGTGTTGACGAAGGTTCGTAAATATGCTCTCGGATAGAAGCGTAGCGAGTAAGAACACTTTTCACTTGGGTTTCCAGGTAGCTACGAATTTCAGCTTCTTGGTAATCAGCTTCCGCAAACGTGATGGTAACATCGATGGGGCGGTAGGGCGATTCTTCGGTGCTAAATTCTGGTCTTTCCGCATTCACTGGCCCAGGTTCGGAACGGTCGCTGGCCGCAACAGTTACTGATTCAATACCCTGAGTATTTTCTAATGCGTCTATTAAGCTGTGGGCGAAAACTACCCCGTAGTCGCTTTGGGTAGGTTTACCAATAATTTCGGAGTTCATAAAGTTGCCAAAGCGGATAAGTCCTCCAGTGAGGGCCACCACTATCACAATGCGGTCGACTACCCACAGCCAGCTTTGGCGGGGCCTTTTTTGTCGCTTAAACTGCCCTTTAAACTTTACAAAATCATACTTTATATCGTAATTACTGTAGAGAAATAAGGCAAATAAAATACCAATGGCAGCTCCATGACTGGCCAATCCCCCTTCCCAAATCTTTAGAATATCGATGGGGTTCGCCAAATATTTAGCAGGTTCGTAAAAGAAAACGTGCCCCAGCCGAGCCCCCAGAATGGTCGCTAGTACCATGAATACGGTTAGCGTTTCAACGTCGCTCTCCTCATGGCCTTCCTTGCGAAAAATATAAAATAGAACTTGCTGAGAAATTAAAAACCCCGCAGCGAATAGCAACCCGTACCACCGGGGCGACCATGACAACCACTCCCAAGAAAATACTTCCGGATCAGCCGTCCACACAATAAACTCAAATAATGATAGCATAGTAACTACTTCTTTGGGCGCAAAGATATAATTTTTCTAGTAACGGAATGGGTTAGTGATCAATCTGTATTTAACAAGAAATATTTTGTAAGGATTACAACCTAAAGCAGTTTTTTGCAGTCTAAGAGGATGACTAAACAATAAATAACACAATGAAATATACAGTTATCATAGCATCGTTAGCGCTTTTAGCGTTATCTAGCTGTGAGGATGACGAGAGTGGTGAACCATTCTTATTAGAAGAAGGCACGTATACCGGTTCATTTTCCCGTAGTAGTCCAAACACCCGATGGCTCGGGGCTAATGTTACCTTAACTTTTGAGAACGGACGTTTTTCGGGAAGTAGCGATCAGGAAAAGTACCCAGCCATTTGCGAAGGTACTTATCAGGTGGTTGGAAGCAACGAAATAACTTTTGAGAATAGCTGCGTTTGGACGGCCGAATTTGATTGGACATTTATTCTGGGTGGTGAGTTCCGAATCTCGGAGCAAGATCAAAAGTTGGTAATTACTCGGGAGTATGAAGGAGAAGTGATAGATACTTATGAGCTTACCCTGGAATAAGCGGTCAGCAACTTCTTATTTATTATCAAATCAATTATACCCTACCGGAAATAGTATAACCGTAGCCGTTGATAATAGCGTTAATTTGATCGTTATTCGCGATCTGCTATGGTAAGAAGAACAGTCATGAGTCTGTCAATAGGATTGGTTCTATGTACGGCCGGGTTCGTGCTTTTCGGAAAAGAAGAACTCTTTCACTTTTTAGCGCTAACTAAGCGGGTAGAAGCTCCTATTCTAGTAATTGAAGGTTGGATTTCTGAAGAAGCTTTGTTGCAAGCCGTCGAGGAAATAAAGAGTAATAACTACCGTCAGGTATTTGTCACCAGCATCGCGCACGATTCGGTATTTAGGATGTACAGTCAGGGTGGGCTTCGCTTCTACCTATCGGACATTAGACCTAACCGACCTCAATCATTTCAAACAATTCAGATTAATGCTTACGGTAGGGCAGCTCAGGGCATTCAAGCTCACGCCAAAGTTATTTTAGATACTACCCAAGTGGGTGAGTTTACGGCTACTGATGAACTCACGTGGCATCCTATTATTCTTCCTACAGCCACTAAAGCAGACTCAATAACTGTAGTATACGACAACAATCAGCGAGTTGGTAATGAAGATCGAGATCTATTTGTGTATGCCATACAGCTAGATTCTATAACGATTCCGGCTCGGCACTCGGCGGTTCGTTATGACCGAGGTAAGTTAGATGGCAATAACGTATTCCGTACTGATTACGAAAGTATTGCTGCCGAATCTTCGGAGTTTTTAATTGCTAACGGAGTTGATAGTACGTTGCTCAGGATACTTACTGCCCCTCCGGTTGCTTTTGAGCGCACGTATGCTTCAGCACTTATGGTAAAGAGGTGCTTACCGGAGGGTACTCGTGCTATCATTGTCTTTTCCCGGAGGACTCACGCTCGCCGTAGCCAATTAGTTTATCAGCGAATGTTAGGCGATGCAGTAGATGTAGGTATTATTGCCGCTAATTCTAACAGCGAAATATCAGAGAATTGGTGGCAAGAACGGGGTTCTCGGAATTACGTGCTGCTACAGTTGGCTAAGTATCTCTACACAAAAATGCTCTTTTTCCCAGCAGATGAAGACACCGTATAGCTGAAGATAACAAAAAAAGTATCAATCGGTTTCTCTTTCGTAGCAGGTATCGTATATTCAGGAGGTATTTTTCCGTTTAGCGTGCCCCGAGGTTATAATGTTAGGTTGCTAGCACTATAATGCTGACAGTGGCAACCGATTAGTAATCAATGGGAATATGAAACAAACTCTACTTATTTTTTTGCTTGTTTATGGCTTCAACGCGGCTCTGGCCCAGCAAACAACCTGGGGTGTGAACATAGCCCCCAGTATATCGCATCGCTTACCGCAGACAAAAACGCTGCCTGCACGGGAAGAGTCGGTACGAAGCGGAGAAAGGCCTATGCATACCTTTGACTTTGGTATCGATTTCCGAACGGCTATCAATGATCATTGGTACGTAGGAACCGCTTTACTGTACTCTCAAAAAGGATTCGCGAATACCAACGTGGCTATTCCTTACCCAGATATCCGCGTTTCCCGCGCTCATATCATTGATTTTATTCAAAACTATCTGGAAATACCATTCTTCGTAACACGTACTGTCTTTAAAAACAATAGGTTTCAGTTATATCCGATGGTAGGAGTAACTAATAGCTTACTATTGTCTGAGAAAAATCGGGTAGCAGTGCGAGGGGGAGAAGTCGATAAAGAAGTAGAGGAAGCACTGAGTAAACCGTATCTGCGAACCAAGCAGGTGCATAATATCGGACTACTCGGTGGCTTTGGTATTCAGGCCAGTGTAGACCCTAAAACGTTTATTGGGTTAGAAGCTCAAACCAAGTTCATGCTATCGCCTCTCGCTGATATTTCCTCACAATCGCAGCGAAATTTATACAGCGTTGGCTTGAATTTTCGCTTTGTTCGTACCTTGCGCTAATGTTTTCATCAATTTCTTTCAGACAGTTTGGTTGCCTACTACTTATTAGCCTAGGCTGTTTAGCGGCTTGCAAAACCTCAGCTCCCACTACAGATGTTCAGTCTTGGCCTATTAAGTGGGATCAGGAGCGAGTTCAACTTTCGTTGGATTACATGCAGGAGCATTACAACATGAATCCGGATTATCCGGTAATTGATCCTCAGATGATTGTCGTGCACTGGACGGCTATTCCTACCCTAGAAGCTTCCTATCGGGCATTCTACAATTCACGCTTACCAGGTTCAAGAGCCACTATTGGAAAAGCCAGTCCATTAAATGTATCTGTTCCTTACTTGATTGATCAGGACGGCACGATCTACCAAATGATGCCCGATACGCTATTTGCTCGTCATGTTATTGGATTAAATCACTGTGCCATTGGTATCGAGAATGTGGGCGATGGAAATAATCATCCGCTTACCGAAGCTCAGTTTAAGGCGAACAAACAGCTTATTCGCGAGCTGATGAGTAAGTACGATATTCGCTACGTAATTGGCCATCATGAGTATCAGCAGTTCATTGGTCACCCACTTTGGAAGGAAAAAG
The DNA here is from genome assembly GCF_049647865.1 of Tunicatimonas sp. Classification (NCBI taxonomy): domain Bacteria; kingdom Pseudomonadati; phylum Bacteroidota; class Cytophagia; order Cytophagales; family Catalimonadaceae; genus Tunicatimonas; species Tunicatimonas sp. The sequence continues at coordinate 7,430 of NZ_JBARYM010000010.1, forward strand.
ATGCCGACTACCTAACCGAAAAAAGCGACCCGGGCGATGATTTTATGCAGCGTTTACGAAGCCAGCTTAGTGATCTTATGCTAAATCCGTTGCCGAAAAAATCAGCGATTCAACAGGGGGTAGCGGGTCAGGTTCGCTGGTACGAAGGCAATCTGATGCCAACTATTACCGAAGGCTCTGCTGAACCCAACAGGCAAGGCTATCCTATTCAGCGCACGCTACGTATCTATGAGCTAACTCATCGAGATGAGGCGGTTAAAAAGAGCCGATTCTTTCAGGCTATTCAAACTAAATTAGTAACGGAGGTAACTACTGATTCATCCGGTAAATTTGCGCTGTCGCTTCCGGTTGGTCAGTATTCTTTATTGGTGGAAGAACCAGATGGCCTGTTCGCCAATCAGTTTGATGGTGCTGGAAACATTGCTCCTTTCTCGGTACAGGCCGATAGCGTTACTCAACTAGAGGTGAAAGTGGATTACCGGGCAGTTTACTAATAGCTTTTAGTCCACAGTCCATAGGTGTTAGAGGTTTTAAAGATTGAGGTTTAGGGATTAGGCTTTATATCAGGGATGTATATTCCTACACTTTGTGTCATCTACCTCGCACCCTTTACCTTTCACCCTTCTTTTTTTTAAGAAATTTTTTATTTCGTTCCAACGTTTTTTCCAACGGTGGTGTCTACACTATTGAAAACGACCTAATTCCAACTATTGCAGTTATTCAGCAAGTTGCATGCAGAATGAACAAGCGCTAGTTGCTCGCTGTATTAAAGGCGAACGACTGGCTCAACACGAGTTATACGAACAGTACGCCCGCCAGATGATGGTGGTGTGTATGCGTTATTGCAAAAGTCGTGAAGATGCGGAAGATGTACTGCAGGAAGCTTTTGTTAAAATTTTCAATAGTTTGGAAAAATTCCGAGGTGAATCATCGATCAAATACTGGATTAAGCGAATTGTCATTAATACGGCCCTTAATCATCATCGGAAAAAGGTTTATTTATACCCACATCTTGACATTGAAGAAGTTCATCACTTGGGTGATGAAGATGTGGAGATCGCTAACTATAACTACCGAGATTTACTGGCTATTCTACAATCGTTACCCCAGGGATGCCAGGTTATTTTCAATCTCTACGCTGTTGAGGGGTACAAGCATAAGGAGATTGCCACTATGTTAAGTATCAGTGAAGGAACGTCCAAATCTCAGTACGCCCGGGCCCGTTCGCTGATTAGAGATTTAATTACTGAAACCGGGGAGGTAAAACATGGCTAATCCATCCGAAAATCGATCGTATGAGGAGCAATGGCAGAAGGCTTTTGATTCGGCAGAAATGCCGCCTTCGCCTAATGTTTGGAAGAATATTGATCAACAACTAGCCGCCCAAGAAGGTGGCAAATACAAACGAGGCTTCTTTTTTTACCGAGCGGCGGCGGCGGTATTATTACTTTGCATTGCCGGATTAGGTTGGTATACTCTTTCTCGATCCAAAGGCTCAGATACAATCGCTGAACAGCAAGAAAGAACGATAAAGCAACTG
>NZ_JBARYM010000011.1:0-2488 GCF_049647865.1 Tunicatimonas sp.
GAGAAAGTCATTGTGTACAATACCTACCAAATGTACCGCCACGATATGCTAGATAACCTAAAAGCGGCCTATCGACGCGCCGTTACGCATCAATATTACTTGGGGGTAAAAATAGTACGCGGCGCCTATATGGAAAAAGAGCGGGAACGAGCTGAGGATAAAGGGTATCCTGATCCTATTCAACCCAACAAACAGGCCACCGACGAAGACTATAATCGGGCACTGCTGTATTGCCTTAATCATAAGCAGCGAATATATCTATGCTCGGGGTCGCACAATGAGTACAGCAATTACTATTTAGCTATGCTGATGGAAAAACACTCAGTGAAACCGAATGACCCTCGAGTTTATTTTGCCCAACTCTACGGAATGAGTGACAATATTTCATTCAATCTATCCCAAGCCGGTTTTAATGTAGCCAAGTACGTACCCTACGGCCCCCTGGAAGCAGTGATGCCTTACCTTTTCCGCCGAGCCGAAGAAAACACCTCTGTCCGCGGCCAAAGCAGCCGCGAACTCACAATGGTGAATCAGGAGATGAACCGTCGTTCCGGGTCTCGCCAGACCGGGTCTCGCCAGACCGGGTCTTGATAGATCAGTTCGTTTATCGTTCTAGGAAATTACTGCGAGTGTCCTTTGAGGCATAAACTGTAAATTTTATTCTATAGAAACAATGCTTGATTATTTATCACAACTCTGATTTAATTGCTGATAAGTGCTTTACAAGCGTTTATTCTTAGACCATTCAAGGTAAGTAAATTGTTCAACTATGTAAGGAATTACAATACTCGCTTATCGCCTCCAATAGACAATTGACTACTAGTATCCCGGATTATTGCCAGACTGAGCTATGATCTGATTCGTTTCTATTTCGCTTTGCGGTATAGGATAGAGCAGATGCTTAGGTACTTCAAAGGCAAAACTAGATGGGGCATGAGGATAACCAAATTCTTCCACTCCCCACGTGCCCAAATCTAGGTATCCTGCCGCATGCCATCTTCTCAGGTCAGTCCAGCGAATACCCATTTCTCCGGCTAACTCTACAAATCGTTCGTTAGCAATATCTTCCAAAGTAACCGCAGTTAAATTCGCGGGCACCGCAGCTTCAGTACCATCTGAGTTTGACATCCGCGCTCGCGTTCTAACATCGTTCACCTGCTGAAGAGCCGCACCAGTGTTACCAGTTTGCAAATACGCCTCAGCCGCTAGTAGCTTTACATCGGCGTAACGAAGAATGCGTGGATTGTTAATAGAAGTAGCTCCAAAGCCCGTAATCTCGTTACGGCTAGGAAGAACGTACTTTATGAACCATAATCCGTTCAAAGGTCCTTCACCGTTAAAGTAACCCGCGAAATTTTCCTCTGGATCTGGGTTCGCAGAGAATGTCTCTTCTATTCTAGGGTCACCTTCTTCAAAGGCATCAATTAATTTCTGCGTAGGTCCTACCCGTGCCCCTCCCGACCCGGACGACCAGTGGCGCGTACTGTAACTATAATAAGCTGACATTTGGCCTACCCCTCCTCCGAAGTCGTTTGCCAGAAACGGGTTTTCTTGAGTAGTATTATTACTCGCTTGGTACTCAAAAAGTGACTCTGAGTTATTTTCAGTATTTACATCAAAATTATCACTGAATTTATCGGCTAAGCTAGCATTAGTGATTCTTCCAAAAGCAGTAATCGCGTTTTGGTAATCTTCGGTATTTCCTCCGTTGTAACTAGCTCGCAAGGTGTACGCCTTTACTAACATACCATTAGCACCATCGCGGGTTATCCTGCCTCGCTCATTAGCATCCCACGATTCGGGAAGAAGCGTAGCAGCCGTTTCGAAGTCAGTAATAGCCTGATCTAGTAATTGAAACCCTTCGGAGGGAGGCTTAACAGCATCATCCAAACTAGTAATTCTATTGTTTATAAGGGGAGCCTTACGGAACCAGTCCCATAGCCACATGTTGGCCCAAGATCGTAGAAAAAGAGCTTCTCCACGATTACTATCTAGTAAAGTTTCGTCTTGGTAAACCTGCTGTATCGTCGGATCCTCTAGCTTCTCTAGCACAAAGTTAGAGCGAGCAATAATCTCGTATAGTACCCCCCACACGCCATCAACCCGGCCATTCGTACTGTTGAGTGTTTCAAAAGCATCGAATGGCACTCCAGCATTTTCAGCTGATAAATCATCTGCGGGCAAAACCCAAGAGATAGGCTTGGTAGTTGAGGCGAAACTACCTCCGTAGAGTTCTACTATTTTTCCGTAGATAGCACCGACGGACTGTTGAACCCGCCCTTCACTATCGAAGTAGGCTTCCTCAAACTCGCGAGTAGGCTCTACATTATCGAGCGTTTCTTCGCAGGCAGTACCCACGAAAAACAGAAAGATAAATGTTAGGTATTTTTTAAATGAATTCATACGTGTATTTATTAATAGTGAATCTTTCTTTCAATTTAAAAAGCAACATTAATTCCGGTGAATAAGGTAACCGGGGTTGGGCTAT
>NZ_JBARYM010000012.1:0-5697 GCF_049647865.1 Tunicatimonas sp.
CATCAAATCCAGAAACTTTGCATGAAAAAATTATCTCTACTGATTGGTGCCGGATTGATTTTATTGTGGTCCTGTGATTCAGGGTCAAAAATAGATGAACAAGCATTTCTTGATAGTCTGGAGACTACTGAGAGTGACAATACTGTAATTTCAGAAGAGGTATTGGAGAGTATTCTCCAGCAGATTCCCTCTCCTTTAGAAATCGCGGTACTTCTTAAAGAGTCAGGCACAAACTATGATATTGAGTTACTCAACGGTACTGACAATCTCTCTAATTATAATAGCAATTTTAAGAAAGCACTCAATCTAGGGGTTTACGGCACCGATCTAGGTTACACCAATATCTACGAACAAAACCAAGATGCTTTTAAGTATCTTACCGCTATTCGGGACTTAGCTGAAGGTTTAAGCATTGGTCAATTTTTTGACTTTGGAGTAATTCGCCGTTTAGCGACGAATAGCCGCAATCTTGATTCGCTACTTCTTATTACTACCAAAAACTTTAACAATATTAATGCTTCTCTACAGGAGCAACAACGAGCCAATTTGAGTGTGCTCTTACTAACCGGAGGATGGTTGGAAGCGCTTCATATTATCTGTCAAGTGACTGAACGAAATATGAATAATGAGGAGCTGAAAGAACGTATTGGAGAGCAGAAAATTATTCTGGAGAATATTATGTTGCTATTATCGTTTTACAGCGAAAGTAATCCTAATATAAAGGAGCTATTCAATAAAATGAGCGAACTACAAGCTCAGTTTGATAGTATTGAAATTACGCAGACATACGCTGAGTCAACTCTTGAAGAAGTAAATGGTATTGTAACTATCTCAAATAATAGTACAACTACTATTAACATTACCGATGAAAATGTTGCTGAAATTTCTCGTATTACCTCTTCCATCCGAGATTATATCATTAAATAAATGCCACGCAATTATATGAAAGCGATAGTAGGTGTATTGAGTATAGTACTTGGTTTATTTCTGAATGTGTCACTGGCTAATGCGCAGTGCGATCCGTCCGTACACACGGAAGCTTGTATCCCTCAGTTAGCTGATGGCTTTAATTTTGTGAAAAGTTATGAAGTTAACGGTGAGGGCGGTACGAAAGAAAAGGTAGAATATTCATACGTTTTTGCTAAAGGCACTCAGTACTTTCTGAATATTTGTGCTGCTGGTGATCAGACCGATGGTATTATAGTAAGTCTATATGATTCTAATCGGAAAAAAGTGGGAACTAGCTTTGCGAACGGTAATTTTAACAAAGGGATTATTTATCCTTGCAATGCAACAGGTATTTACTATATCACATTTACTTTTGATGGTTCTCAAAACCACTGTGGTGGAGCTGTTTTAGGATTCAAACGCTGATTCAGGAAAATGCATTAACCAAAAGAGTCTCGCGTAGAGGCTTTTTATGTTTATAGAACAGGGTAGACAGTTATCTTTCACTTATTGATAAGCACGTTGTTTCGCGAAATTACTCTGCTTCTATAGACAATAGAAAGTAAAAAACCGCTTGAGAGCGGTTCTTTACTTTATGCTATGTTTAAGATCAACACTACTTTTTACCGTTAGACGAAGCTGCTGCCGCCTCCTCAGCTAGTTGAGCAGTGTCGGCATCACTATCTTCTGGGGTGTCTTCCACACCATTTATCTTGTTTCTGATCTTTAATTCTATCTCACCCATTAATTCAGGATTATCCAGCAGAATGCGCTTTACAGCATCTCGGCCCTGTCCTAACTTTTCACCATCATAAGAGAACCAAGAACCCGATTTTTTTACAATCTCCATCTCTACTCCCAAATCAAGAATTTCACCTACTTTAGAGATTCCTTCTCCGTACATTATATCAAACTCAACTACTTTAAACGGAGGGGCTACCTTATTCTTCACCACTTTTACCCGAGTACGATTACCAGTAACATTATCAGCGCTTTCCTTAATTTGCCCAATACGACGGATATCTAAGCGAACGGATGCATAAAATTTCAAGGCGTTACCTCCGGTAGTAGTTTCTGGATTTCCGAACATTACCCCAATTTTTTCCCGCAGCTGATTAATAAAAACGCAAGTACATTTAGTCTTATTAATAGCCCCAGTAAGTTTTCGTAGTGCTTGCGACATAAGGCGAGCTTGTAGTCCCATTTTGCTATCACCCATCTCACCTTCCAGTTCACCTCGAGGAACTAGTGCGGCTACTGAGTCAATTACGATAATATCAATTGCCCCAGAGCGAATCAAGTGTTCAGCGATTTCTAACGCCTGCTCACCATTGTCGGGTTGAGAGATTAATAAATTTTCGGTATCAATGCCTAATTTCTCAGCATAGCTACGGTCGAAGGCGTGTTCGGCATCTACTATAGCTGCAATACCACCAGCTTTTTGAGCTTCAGCAATGCAATGCATAGCTAAGGTAGTTTTTCCAGAAGATTCCGGTCCGTATATTTCTACCACTCGACCCCGAGGAACACCACCTACCCCCAAAGCAATGTCCAACCCTAGTGATCCAGTAGGAATAGCAGGAATATTTTCTACCCGCTCGTCACTTAATTTCATTACGGAACCTTTGCCATAGGTTTTGTCCAGTTTATCAATAGTTAATTGAAGGGCTTTTAATTTTTCTGTTTGATCGCTCATAAATTAGTGATATGGTTGATAAGCAAATATACTTTTTTTAAGTATTTATTACAAGAATATTACGTGAAATAAGAACGCTATATTTGAATGCAGAGTTTCTAACTATTTGTAAATTTATTAGAAGTTGAACTCAATATAAACGATTGTGTTGCCAGCTACCAAATTAACTGTGAAAAACAAGAAGAAATTTTTTACCTAAAGATACACTAAAAATAAGGCAATAAAACTATAATACGCAGTTAGCTTGAAGCATAGTAGCTAATTTCTTACGTAGGATAGATTTGGAAAAATGAGCGCATCTATTGATCGCTTCCTTCGCTATTTTTAAACAAAAAGATGAAGTGCATTTTTTCGTTTAAGTTAGTTTTCTGGTTTAGCGTGATAGTCACTGTTGCCCAGCCTCGCAATCGGGAGGTTGACATTCGTTGGGGAGAAACAGTGCGGGTATCCAGAAGTTCAACGCTGGAAGATATAATCGGCTATGACTCTGACGGAGTATATACCATCCGCAAATCTGAAAGTATGTACGCTAATAGCATACTTAACCTTTCTTCTTTTAAGGCAATAGAGCGGTATGACCATAACATGAATCTGGTACGGTCGGTGGAGGTTGATTTAAGGCACGAGAATCATCGGAAGAGAAGATTTGAGCAGGTAATTCTTTATCACGGAAAACTTTTGCTCTTCACATCTTTTCCTAATAAAGACAAAAAACAAAATCAGTTATTTGTTCAGGAGGTAGATAAGGAGACACTATTTGCCGAAAAAAAACTTCATGCAGTTGCCACTATCAATTATGAAGGGCACAGCCGCTACAATAGCGGTACCTTTGATTATACTATTTCGCGTGACTCATCGAAGCTACTTATCTTTTACCAATTACCCTACGAGAAAGAAGAAATCGAACGATTTGGGTTTCATGTATTCGATAATAAGTTCGACTTATTATGGGAGAAGCAAATTACACTCAACTATCAGGAAGAATTATTTGATATAGCGCAGTACCGAGTAGACAATCAAGGTGATATTCATATTTTAGGAAAACTGTTTGATAAGAAGAGAAAAGAGAAACGAAAGGGAGAAGCAAACTACAAGTATCAAATACTAAGCTACTGGAACAAAGGAGAGGAACTGGTTGAGTATCCGGTAGAAATGTCCGGAATCTACCTCAACAACATGCGGATTACTATTGACGATAACCAGAATATTGTATGCGCTGGATTTTATTCAGAGGAAGGAAGTAATGGTATGAAAGGAAGCTATTTCTTAACAATTGATAAGAAAAGCCGAGAAGTCGTTAAAAAAACGCATAAAGCATTTAGTGCTGATTTTATGGCGCAAGGCATGAAAAAACGTCAGGCTAAGAAGACGAAGAATAAAATGGCGAAGGATAAAGATGTAGAGCTATTCAACTACAATCTAAATGAACTAATTTTGCGAGACGATGGTGGGGCAGTTTTAGTGAGCGAGCGAGCCTACACCAAGCAAATTCAGCGAAGTAGTACCGACGGAATGCCGAATGGCCGAAGTTACACCCGATACTACTACCATAATATTGCCGTAGTTAGCTTAAATTCAGCAGGAGTAATTGACTGGGCGCAAAAAATTCCAAAATGGCAAATAACGGACCGAGATGGTGGGTTTTATTCTTCGTACGCCATAGCAGTGATTAACGATAAGTTGCATTTCATATACAATGATCACCCGAAGAATTTAGACGCGAAATCTAGTAAAATTCATAACTTCAGCCTGAAGAGAAACAAAGCTATTGTTGTGATGGTAACAATAGATAGTCAAGGTAAGCAAAAGAAACAATCGTTGTTTTTAGCCGCTGATGCCCAAACAATTACGCGCCCTAAAGTATGCGAACAAATTTCTGATACAGAGCTTATTGTGTTTGGTCAACGAAAGAAAAAGCAGCGATTAGCAAAGTTAAGCTTTGGTAAGAGTCGGCAATTATCTAATCGGTAGACCATTGTTAACAGTCAATTGCAACATGCATTGGTGGCCAGATTAACCTCTCAATACCTATATATTTACCTACATTTCTTATAGCTTAGAGGTTCATTACACAAAATGAATACTACACACGTGAGATGGTAAAAAAAGTAGGAATAGGACTTTTGGTGTTGTTAATAATCTGCCTAATCTGGCAGCATGAGTTGGTTAATTACGGCATTATGCAAGCTAAAGGCCAGATTAAAGTGCTCTGGAATGCTCGTCCGATCGATGAACTACTGGCCGATCCGCAGGTGGCTGATTCATTAAAACAAAAAGTGCAACTGGTGCAGGAAGTGAAGAAATTTGCTATAGACAGTTTAGGAGTAAATGATTCAGGTAGCTACGGCAGTGTATATGATCAAAAGGGTAAGCCAATACTGTGGGTTATTACAGCGACTGAACCTTTCTCGCTTAAAGATCGGAAATGGAACTTCCCTCTACTGGGGACATTCTCTTATAAAGGTTTTTTCAACTACCAAACAGCTTTAAAAGAAAAAGGGCAGCTGGCCGAACAAGGGTTAGATACGGGCATTAGAACGGTGAGTGCTTGGAGTACCTTAGGTTTTTTTGACGACCCTATTTTATCGCAATTGCTTTTTAGAACAGAGGGGCAGGTCGCTAATACCATCATTCACGAACTCACGCACGGCACTATTTTCGTGAAAGATAGTTTGCAGTTGAATGAGAATATTGCTTCGCTCATTGGTGATCAAGGAGCACTTGTTTTTTTATCTCATAAATATGGTTCTCAATCTGATGAAGTGCGGGAATATACTCGCTATTTAGAAGATCGTAGAAGGTATATCAACCATATGTTACGCGGAACGGATCAACTAGATAGTCTGTATGAATCTTTTTCCGATGATTTAGCAAAGGAGATAAAAATCAATAAGAAGGAAGCGCTGATTCAAGCAATAGTAGCAACCACTGATACACTCAATCTTAGAACTAGCCAGTATCGGAAAGTAAGAGATAAACTGAAAAATTCAGACAAACTTCCTAATAATACGTTTTTCAAATCGTATGTGCGCTACCGTCGGAATATAGATGAC
>NZ_JBARYM010000013.1:0-2728 GCF_049647865.1 Tunicatimonas sp.
CGTCTTATTTTAGTTGGAAGCAAACTGCTGATGGTCTAGTTAAGCAATTTGATCAACTTTTTAGCTATGCACCTTAACTACAACGACCCTGTTACCTGGCTAGAACACCGTTACGATTGCGATGTGCAGGCTCGGAACGCAAGTATTGAAGAGAAGCTCTTATCTTTTTTCAAACCACACGAATCAGTATTGCACATTACTGACGTGGGATCTGGAACGGGTACCAATGTATGCTACTACTTTGATAAGTTGAATCACCAGCAAGAGTGGACCCTGGTTGAGCGACACGATCCGCTTTTACAAGCAGCTCGTAAACGACTTAGAAAATTTGCCGATAAGCAAGGCTACTCGTGGAATGAACAATCCAATCAAGTTCAATTAGTTGATAATGATAAGAAAGCTACCATTCGTTTCGTAACCGGAGATGTTAATCATATAGAAACGCTCACCAATCTGGAGGAAGCCGATGTGCTGGTGGCGAATGCTTTCTTTGATCTTATTTCCTTCGATCAGTTTGATGCATTAGTTAAAAAGTTAGCCCAGCACAATGTTGCCTTTCTATCTACGCTTAATTACTACGAAACTTCGTTTTACCCTTTCTTAGAAGAAGACCATCAGATTATGCGCTGGTATCATATGCACATGAAGCGCCCCCAACCGTTCGGTATTGCGATGGGATCGGATTGCTGCGAAGAAATGCTGGATCTGCTAACGAAACATCATTTAATGATCGAGCAGGAAAGTAGCCAGTGGCACCTAAAGCGAGGTAGTACTACCATGCAGCACTATATTTTGCACTTTATAGAAAACGCACTGGCGGAATTAAATCTAACTACCGACGAACAAAATCTTCTTAACCGGTGGCTAAATACGCGTAAGGAGCAACTGCACGATCGCACGTTGGAGATCGTTGTTGATCATAATGATATTTTCGCTACTGAATAGCCGAAGTGGGTGCGTCACCTCTCTGCCAAGAACCGCGCAGATCTACCGCAAAAGAATATAGTATCATAGCAATTGCTGCAACCAGCCCCGGGATGTACATCCAAGCGGGTACTACAAAAGGAGCCAGTAGGGTACCCATCATCCACATGCCCACAAAACGCCGTCGGAACGAATAGCCTACCGGAGCGGGTGGTTTATCGACATACGCCAGAACAATCACGTAGGCATAGCGGAGCAATCCAGGAAGTAAGACCCAACTAGCGGCTAATCCCGAGACAATAATAATTACTCCATAGGCCAGCACAAAAAAGGCATCAGTCTCTTTATCAAACACATCACCAAACTCGGAAGTGGTTTGATACTTACGGGCGTAGTAACCGTCCAGACCGTCCAATACTAGCACCAAAATTCCCAGCATAAAAATGGCGTATGGATGCAATTGCTGACAAAAGCCAACCAGCAAAATAATTATCAAATAGCGTAGCCCGGTTAGCACGTTAGCCACTCCCCCAAGCCGTCCGAATATTTGCCACTGTTCGCGATGCCAAAGCACCCAACTAAACATGCTTATTACCGAAACGCCTAAAAACCAAAACAGAGAACTGGTAAAAACGAATATAAAGGCAGCGAATATCATCGCCAGCGATAAAAATTTCGCGCTCGCCTCCAGTGAGCGCGGACCGATAGTAGGTTGAGCCATCGAGTGTGTAGGTGTAAGTTGTGGAGCGTAAAGTACGCCAGTTGTGCTGAAAATGCAAAACTGCTGGTGCTATAGTGCGATGGTGTTATAGTTCTGAGTATTCACAGCTTATTAGACTCAAACATGAATACACAAACACTAGAATACCCGGTACCATAACACTATTTTACACTTCCCTTCTAAGAATCTCCAGTGGCGGGTTATTAACAATGCTACGGCTATTGGCTAGTCCAATTAGCACGGTTAATCCAGTGATTGATAGATACACCAATAACACAACGAGCAGCGACGGGGTAAATGGAGTATCAAAACTGTACTGCGCTAGCAACCAACCACCCAAAAGGGCAATTCCAATTCCTGCCAGTGAAGCCAAGCTTCCTAAAAAAAAGTACTCTAGCACATTAATCCCGAAGATTTGCTTACGGGTTGCCCCAATCGTGCGTAGTAGCACACTCTCTTGAATACGTTGGTACTTACTGATAATTACGGAGCCAATCAGCACAATGATACCAGTTACGATGCTGAAGAATGCCATGAAGCGAATGACGAAAGCAATCTTATTTAAAATATCATCTACCGTAGCCAGAATTAGCTTCAGATCTATCACCGAGACATTCGGGTACTGCTTCACTACGGCTTGCTGGAATTGGGCCGCGGTTTGATCCGACTCTACTCTCGTTATAATCACGTGAAATTTAGGGGCGCGCTCCAGTACTCCGGCAGGAAATAGTACTAAAAAATTGGTCTGTACCCGTTGCCAATCTACCTTGCGAATACTCCCAACGTAAGTATCGATCAGCGCTCCTTGTACATTAAAAGTTACCTTATCGCCAATATCTACTTGCATCGATTCGGCCAAGCCATCTTCTAAAGAAACAAAGACCGAATCGCCTGAATTACTTATGTCACCATTCCATGTGCCCCGCACAATTTCTTCCGAGTCAATCAGGCTATCGCGGTACGTAACCCGGTACTCTCGGTTCAATACCCAACCCCGAATATGATCGGTTGTATCCTCTTTAATTTGCTCAGTAGTACGACCTTCTAAAGCGGCTAACCGCATAGTAACCACGGGAACCTGCT
>NZ_JBARYM010000014.1:0-11047 GCF_049647865.1 Tunicatimonas sp.
CCATTTTGCGATTGAGTTACGCGGATGCCCGTAGCCACCGGAGTACCTAGCAGTGGATACTGACTGTTGAACAGTACTCTAGGGTAGATAAAGTCATCTAATCGCTTGTAGAAAAATCCGCCCGAAAGAATTCCTACGTTACCGAAGTAGCGTTCGGCCAGTACGTCTATATTCATGGCACCCACTGGCGAGAGTCCGGGGTTGCCCACGGTGGCTTCGTTATCTTCCAGATTAGCCTCCTGAGACGGGACGATCTCTATAAAATTGGGGCGGGCGTAGGAGTACGTCAGCGCGGCCCGCAAGTTAGCTAGTTCGCTTATGGCATACTTGAAGTGGATCTGAGGCAACAGAAAATCGTAGTCCGACTCCCCAGTGACCGGTAAAATTTCCTGTAGGTCGCCATCCGACCCGATCACCACATCTCGTGATTCGTAGCGCACATCGGTGTACTCGTAGCGTAAACCACCCAGTACGGTGAGCTTATCAAACTGGTGTCGGGCCATCAGGTAGCCAGCGTACACGTTTTCGGTAGCGTCAAAAGCTTCCAGGGCTTCGTCAATAGCTTTGTCTTCCACTTCCAACTCAAACCGCTCTAAGTTATCGTTGAAGTAGCGCAAAAAGCGACCGAGTTCCAAAGGAGCAGAGAGTTGGTAACGTCCTCCTACAAAATTATCATCCAGCAGGCCCCCGGTAAAATTATCCAGAGTAGGAATATCCGTTCTTCCGCCGTACACTTCCTGGGTGATGGTAAACGACTTGTTTTTAAACCGAACTTTAGCACCAAACTTCACCATTCCCCGGCTATCATCGTAGGGTACGCTGAAATTGATTTTCGCCGTCAGGTTCTGGTCCTGCGCTAGGGTGTTCCCTATTTCTATCTCATTGAATTCGTAGTTAGCATTATCCAGGTAGCCCGGCGCATCAAAGGCGGCGTACTCCCGGTCCGAGAAGTCCAGCGTACTGGCGATCTCCGCCACAAATTCACTTTCGTAATCGTAGGGCGTATCCTGCTCGCCGTAGGAATACTGGGCTTCATATTCTACAGTAATACCCGGAAAGGTATGGCGCCCACCCAAGTTCACACTGGCTACCGACTGAGCTTCAAAGCGGTCTTTAGTAAGCTTACCTATTTCTTCGTCATCTGGTACAAATACGTAACGTCGGCGCCATTCTCGATCGGTAAAACGTGTGTAGAGGGCCCGCAAGTAAATCTCGTGGTTGGGCGAAAAGGCGTAGTCAAAACTACTGCTCAAACCAAATCGGGTACGGGTTAGCTCATAGTCGCGCAGTTCTAATTCGTTATCAAAGGGCTCACGCTCCCAATTGTCTGACCCCAAGTTATTGTTATAGAAGCTGGTATTAAGCAGTACGCCTAATTGTTCGCGCTCACCAAACCGCTGGCCATACTGGGCCGAACCCTGTAGGTTAGGACGTTGCATCAAATTATTGTACCCGCCTACCAGCGAGGCTCTGATGGTAGGGTCACTACTTTCGGCTACCCTGGTTACCAGATTGACATTTCCACCGATGGCATCGCCGTCCATGTCCGGGGTAAGGGCCTTGGTCACTTCTAAGGAGGAAAGTTGGTCGGAAGGAATTGCGTCTAGGGCCACGAAGCGCACGTCGGCTTCGGGTGAGGGAATTTGCTCCCCGTTAACGCTGATATTGGTAAATTGAGGGGCTAATCCGCGTACCAGTACGTAGCGGCCTTCCCCCTGATCGCGCTCAATGTTTACTCCGGGTATACGCTGAAGAGCTTCGGCGGCGTTAGGGTCGGGGAAACGTCCGATCTGGTCGGCAGCTACAATATTTTTAATGTTATCAGCCGATTTCTGCTGATTAAGTGCTTGCGCCTGTCCCTGAAGCATCCCCTGTATGGTAAGTCCGCTCAGCTCCGTAGCACTGCTTCGTAGATCAATATCAACGTTAGTGGTTTCACCTGCCCTAACTTCAACCTGCACCGTAGTGTCATTGTAGCCTAAGTACCGAATGGTTAGATCGTAGGTATCGGCCGGTAGGTTCAGCGTGAAGTTTCCCTGAAGGTTAGCCGCCGTTCCGTAAGTGCCCCCGTTAATACTGACCGTAGCTCCCGATAGGCGCTCATCGCTTTGCTGGTCTTGAATAGTACCCCGGATAATACCCTTCTGAGCCAAAGCGGGTGCTAACAACAGGGTGCAAAAGATAAATGATAGTATGGTTCTCATTGCAGATAGATTGAATTGCGTATGGTCGCAAACTGACTTTTACAATGACTACTCTCAAGCAAATACCGTCAACAATAAAGCAACAATGGCGGGGCAAAGCGTTAACAGAATAGCAACAGCCGTAGTTGAGATCGTTCATAGCGACTGAAAATCAGGTACTTGCGGGATGTTAAAATAATGTTACGCTTTTGTTAACTCCGTATGAAGCTACAGGGAATGTAGGAAAGCCGCGAGTTGGGTTTTCTTATCCAGGGCTAATTTTTTGCGTAGCCGATAACGAGCCACTCGCAGGCTGTCGGTAGAAATGCCTAGAATGCCCGCAATTTCTTTAGACTCAAAATGCATTTTCATTAGAGCAGCTAGCTTAAGGTCAGCATGGGTAAGCCGAGCGTTTTGTTGGCTAAGTAAACGGAAAAAATCAGGGTAAGCTGCTTCAAACGTTTGCCGGAAATTTTCCCATCCTTTCTCCGGCGATAAGTTGGTATCAATATCCTGACTAAGCGAGTGCAGCTTTCGCTTGGGGGGAGTAGCTTCGGGCCGACTTAGGGTTTTCAACTGTGCTTGTAGCTGTTGCAGAAACTGGTTCTTCTCAATCAAATGCAGGGAGTAGTTGGTTAGTGAACGGCTTTTATTTTCCAGTTGGGCTTTCATATATTCCTCCTGGGTTGCGAAGAGTACTTGTTTTTGGCGCATCTGGCTTCGCTGCCGGTGAACCAGTAGCCCTCCAATGACGATCGAGCTGATCATTCCCGCCAAAATGAGGCTAATTATTAGGCGATTGATTTTACGATCTTTCTCCAACAAGCGAATTTCCCGCTCCTTCTTCTCGGCTTCAAAAAATGCTTCTAAGTTGGCCGCTTGCTTCAGTCCGTCTTCACTGTATATTTTCTTAAAATACGTAACTGAGCTATCCAAAAATGTGTAGGCCCGATCGTACTGCCCCTGGGCGGCGTATAGTTGGCCCAGGTCGCGCAATGCACTGCGAAGCTGGTAATTATCAGATTTTCGTTGCGCTAGTGCTAACGCCCGAAGCAGCCAGTCCTCGGCTTCCAGATATCTTTTCTGTTGGAAGGTTACATCGCCTAGATTGTTTAGTAACGCTATGCGCTGGCCAGGATGCTGTACGGAGTCATTCAATGCTAAACTCTGAAGAAAGTAGTCTTCGGCTGCCGGATAGTCCTGTAAGTCTTCGTAAATACTGCCAACGTGCGAGAATATTTTAGCAGCGAGTGCCGGATAATCGTTGGTTGGTAAAATGGCTAGTGCCCGTTGCTGAAGCGCCGCTGCCGAATCATAGTTTCCCTGCTTTTCGTAGTAATGCCCAATGTATCCGTAGGTTTCGGCTAATCCGGCGGTGTCTTCCAGCATTTGGTACAAGCGGACTGCTTGCTGATGGGTAGGTAGCACCTTTTCGTGGCGACGCAGATAATGGTATAGTTTACCCAGTTCATTGTAGGCTTCGGCCTGTAAGCTAGGATGATCCAGGGTTTCTAGAAGCTCCAGACAATTGAGTAGGTGCGCCAGAGCTTGGTTGTACGCTGATTGATTAGAAAACAGTTTGCCCAATAGCAAATTGCCTTCAGCTTGTAGGTGAGGCAGACTGTTCAATCTTCCGTATTCCTGCGCTTTTTTGGCTAGTTCAAAAGCGTAGTCGGGGCGGGTTTCCAGGTGAGCTCGGGCTTCCTGAGCTAAGCTTTGTTTATTAGGGTTTTGAGCGGGCTGCGCTCCTAGCAAAGTAACCGTCAAGAACAACCAAACCAGTTTATATCTACCGCGCATCTTTTTTTGCCAATCAATTTACGGGATTCCACTATTAAAATAGTGGCCAATTAGCATTCTTAACATATCCTTAATCTACGGTAAGTTTACGGTCAATATCCACAAAGTTGGCAAAGTGCCCACGAGAGACCCTTTCATCCGAACAAAGCCCAGCAGATAGTGTAATATGGGTATCACCATTTCATTTTTATACTTTGCCACGTATGCTAGACCCCACTGTTCTGTACGAAGACAATCATTTACTCATTGTGAGCAAACCCGCCGGATGGCTGGTGCAGGGCGATCGTACCGGTGACCAAACGTTGGCGGATTGGGGGAAAGACTATCTGAAGAAAAAGTACGATAAACCGGGGGCGGTATTCTTGGGAGTAGTGCATCGGCTCGACCGGCCGGTGAGCGGAGTGGTAGCAATGGCTCGAACCTCCAAGGCGTTAGCCCGAATGAACCAGCTATTCAAAACCCGGCAGGTAACCAAAACCTATTGGGCATTGGTACAAACTCCACCTCCTCAGCCGGAGGCTACCCTAATCCACTGGCTTATTAAAGATTCAGCAAAGAATAAAGTAACCGCTTTTCATTCCGAAAAGAAGGACAGTAAGCAAGCAGAGTTGTTGTATCGTTTGCTTGTGAATAAAAATTCCCCTTCGCCCCGTTCCACGGCGGCTCTTTTACCAAATGGGGAAAGAATATATTTGTTGGAAGTGAAGCCGATTACGGGGCGGTCGCACCAGATTCGGGTGCAGTTAGCGGCAATGGGCTGCCCGATTGTAGGTGATGTAAAGTACGGTTTCGCAGCGCCCAATGCGGATGCTAGCATTGGCTTGCATGCCCGACAGCTATCATTCGTTCATCCCGTGAAGCGGGAACCGATGAGTTTTCGGGCAGATGTGCCGTCGCTTGATCTCTGGCAACCCTTCGCTTCAGTTGAGGAAACGAAACAAGGGTAGTTACGGTTGATACCTTCGTATGAAGTGGATAGAAAAACTTAAAGCCCGTTGGGAGGTGAATAGTGTAGGGCAAGTAATTGTTATTCTCATTGTGTTTGCCTGCACGGGATTTTCGGTGCTATTCATCAAACAGCCGCTGTTTGATCTGGCAGGCATCACTTCCGAAACTTCCGCCTGGATTCGGGTCCCTTTCTACCTATTGACTATTCTTCCCGCTTACCAAATACTGCTGCTGACTTACGGTTTCATTTTTGGTCAGTTCCGTTTCTTCTGGAATTTTGAGAAGAAAATGCTAAGCCGGTTTAAAAAACTGGGTGCCCTCACCAAAGGGAAAGCTAAGTAAGCAGATTCTTACGAATTGTTTCAATAGATAAGTTAGCGTCTCATTGATATAATGAGGAACAACCATTGGCTGCAAATAAGTGTCTACAATAATATAATACAGTTAAAAATGAACATGACTATTATTGTGGCTCTAGTTGCCGTTCTGATATGTATTTCTTGTACTGAAGATGAAGGAAGTGAAATTTCTGCTGTTGATCGGTGCAGATATGACAACCAACCAAGGCTTTGTACTAGCAACTTAGCTTTCATACCTATATATTTAAAAGATCAAGACAGCAATCCTATTGCTCTGGATCATTTTAGTGTTAATGGTGATAACTATTATGATGAGAATATCCCGAGCGAAACAGATAGAAATAGTGGCAGATACATTATCTTTTCCGATAATGATGCTCAGTTTATTGAGGTCGGCGGCAGTAAGTTTCTTTTTAAAGGTATGGTTAGCGACAAAGTGATTGTGAATGAGACTTATACCGTAGGATACAATTGCTGTCACGTATTCCTACTGTCAGAGAACGACACTGTAAGATTAAATATTTGAAAACGCAGAAAGAGTTACACTACACGTTGGCTACTCACTGATCACCCGCTCGGCCAGTACGGTAATCGCATTGTTTAGCACCTCCACGACTCCTCCTTCTACAGTCACCGTACCTTCCCCAGCACTACCTCGGTATTCAATCTCGCCCGTTCCTAACGAGCTTACCAGCGGCGCATGGTTGCGCAGTACCTGAAACGAGCCGTCGCTACCCGGAAAGGTAGCCGATTCTACTTCGCCCTCAAAAACTTCCTGATCAGGAGTAATGATTGTTAGTTGCATTGATTTTGGGTCTTGGGATTTGGGTTTTAGGGATTAGGAATCTGAAACCTAATCCCTAAAACCCAAAACCTAATAATTACTTCGCTTCTGCCATAAGTCTCTCACCCTTGGCGACCGCATCATCGATGGTTCCTACCAGGTTGAAGGCTGATTCCGGCAGGTGATCGTACTCACCGTCCATAATCTGGTTAAAACCTTTAATAGTATCCTTGATATCTACCAGCACTCCTTTAAGGCCAGTAAACTGCTCGGCCACGAAGAACGGCTGCGATAAGAATCGCTGAACCCGACGAGCGCGGTGTACCACCTGCTTATCTTCTTCCGACAGTTCGTCCATACCCAAAATAGCGATAATATCCTGAAGCTCTTTGTAGCGCTGCAAGATGTTTTTCACGCGTTGAGCGGTGTCGTAGTGCTCATCTCCCACAATATCAGCTGATAAAATTCGAGAAGTAGAATCGAGGGGGTCTACCGCCGGGTAAATACCAATCTCGGCCAGTTTCCGCGAAAGTACGGTCGTAGCATCGAGGTGAGCAAAAGTCGTAGCCGGAGCCGGGTCCGTCAAGTCATCCGCCGGTACGTATACCGCCTGTACCGAGGTAATAGAACCGTTGCGGGTAGAAGTAATTCGCTCCTGCATCGCTCCCATTTCGGTAGCTAGCGTAGGCTGGTACCCTACCGCCGAAGGCATCCGACCCAATAGCGCCGATACTTCTGAACCGGCCTGAGTAAACCGGAAAATATTGTCAATAAAGAACAGGATATCCCGGCCCTGGCCCTGTCCGTCACCATCGCGGAAGTACTCGGCTACACTTAATCCCGATAGAGCGACGCGAGCGCGGGCTCCGGGAGGTTCGTTCATCTGACCGAAGATCAGCGTAGCTTGTGATTCCTTCAGCGAAGTCATATCTACTTTACTCAAATCCCAGCCACCTTCTTCCATTGAGTGCTGAAATTCTTCACCGTACTTGATGATGTCGGCTTCAATAAATTCACGCAATAAGTCATTTCCCTCGCGGGTACGCTCCCCCACTCCGGCAAATACCGAAAATCCAGAATAAGCTTTGGCAATATTGTTAATCAGCTCCTGAATCAGTACCGTTTTCCCTACTCCGGCACCACCGAACAAACCAACCTTACCACCTTTAGAGTAAGGCTCTAGCAAGTCAATTACTTTGATTCCAGTGAATAGAAGTTCTTCAGAAGTAGAAAGATCCTCGAACTTAGGCGGAGGATTGTGGATAGGCCGACCTTTCCCACCGTCGGGCTGAGGAAGTCCGTCGATAGCCTCGCCCACTACGTTGAATAAGCGCCCTCGAATCTCATCACTGGTTGGCATCTTAATTGGCTGACCGGTATCTACTACTTCGGTACCGCGTACCAACCCTTCGGTAGCTTCCATCGCGATTGTCCGTACCCGGTCTTCGCCTAAATGCTGCTGTACTTCCAGCACCAATTTGGTTCCGTCGGGCCGGGCAATGGTAAGGGCGTCAAGAATATTAGGTAATTTGGCATCATTGGCATCGAAGCTAACATCGACCACCGGGCCAATTACCTGAACAATTTTTCCAGTATTTGCCATGAATATGTACTATTAAAGAATGTGCGTTGAATTAAGCGGTGGCAAAAATAGCGCATCTGTAGCGGTATTGCAATGAAGGAAGGTAGAAAGTTGTGCCAATGTATTTGAGTGTTCAGGTATAACAATAACCCGAACACCCTAAAAACCTAATGTTGTACTTAACTGCCTAACTTACTAAACTGAGAAACTTCTGAGTGGTAGATTGTTGTTATGTCCACTACAGCAGAAGCACTTAGCATAAAGCGAACTGCTGCTTATTTTAATAACCCAATAAGTTTAGAGTATGCTATTGAGAGTACCCATCACAAGTCAGTTGCTAGTAGTTATATTAGGATTGGTTGCCTTATCTTGTCAGAAAGAAGTAGATCAGAACTTTGTGGCTGATGATCCTACATTTATTCATGCGTCTATGCAAAAGCTTACGGATGTGATTGTATACGACATATTCTCACCGCCCGTAGCTAGTCGTATTTATGCTTACCCTAGTATTGCTGCTTATGAAACGCTCTTGCCTCAGTATCCGGAATACCAGTCATTCGCTGGGCAGCTCAATGGCTTGCAACCAGTTCCTGCCCCGGATACTGCCCAGCTTATATCGTTGCCGTTAGCCAGTATTCATGCATTCATTACCACGGGTAAGAATTTCATTTTTTCCGAAGACCGGATTGAAGAACATCAGGAGGAACTGTATGCGCAATTTAAAGATGCTTTCCCTGAAGAGATGTATAACAACTCTATAACCTACGGAGAGCAAGTAGCTCAGCACATTATAGATTGGTCTAGTCAAGATAACTACAAGCAGTCGCGTTCTTTCCCTAAGTTTACCGTGAACGATGCCCCGGGCCGATGGCAACCTACTCCGCCTGATTATATGGACGGTATTGAACCCCACTGGAGCAGCATTCGCCCGTTTGTCATTGATTCAGCCAATCAGTTTGTTCCTGCTCCGCCTTCGCCTTTCTCGATGGAAGAAGGTAGTCAGTTCCTTAAAGAAGTGATGGAAGTATACGAGACTACTAACAACCTGGACGAAGAGCAAGCCGAGATCGCTAGTTTTTGGGACTGCAATCCTTACGTTTCTCACCACCAGGGGCACGTGATGTTTGCCACCAAAAAGATTACGCCCGGGGGGCACTGGATCGGAATTGCGAAGATAGCCGCCCAGCAGTCGGAGGCCAATCTAATGCGGTCCCTGGAAACCTACGCGCTCACTTCTATCGCCCTGTTTGATGGATTTATCAGTTGCTGGGACGAAAAATACCGCAGTAGCCTGATCCGCCCCGAAACCGTGATCAATCAGCATTTTGATGAAGACTGGATGCCGCTACTGCAAACTCCACCTTTTCCCGAATACACTAGTGGCCACAGTGTTATTTCTGCTTCTGCGGCTACCGCATTGACTGAACTGTACGGCGAGCCTTTCGCCTACGTAGACTCTACCGAGGTAGCGTACGGGTTGCCTCCCCGGGAGTTTATTTCGTTTCGACAGGCTTCCGAAGAGGCTGCCATCAGTCGGTTGTACGGAGGCATTCACTACATGCCTGCTATTGATAACGGAGTAGCGCAAGGTCGCCAGGTGGGTGAGTTCGTTGTAAGCAATATTAGCACCCGAAAGAAAGATCAGTTAGCCGGAAAGTAGCAACTCAAGTTGGCAGTACCTAACCCAAAGATAGTAGTCCCATTCCATCTTTGTCAGCTAGTTCAATTTATGCAACCGATTTAAGTCGACTAGATGCTATTTTGTTTAGGAAAAATTCTGCTATCCTTATACATAAAAATATCAGTGTTTATTAGCAGCAAACGGTCTTTACAGCAAAAAAAGTTGGTAATTGTCGCCAGTGTTACTTCTAATACCCCCCCTACCCTCTATTGTTTTTTAAAATATTCTTAAGATATTTACGAGAATTCTAAACTAACAACCACCTTTATGGTTGGTTTTTTACTATTTATTAATACTTCTAATTGCTTATGAGAATTTTTACAAATTTTACTTACGTCCTGTCGGTGACGTTTGCGGTGCTTTGGAGCAGCGCAGCGTGGGCCCAGGAAAGAACAGTTTCGGGTACTATAACATCCGATGCTGAAGGAGCACTTCCTGGTGTGAATGTGCTTGTTAAAGGTACCAGTACTGGTACGGTCACTGACCTAGATGGAAACTTCCGCTTGTCGGTTCCTGAAGGAGCAACTACCTTAGTTTTTTCTTCCATCGGATACTCCAACCAAGAAATTGAGATTGGAAGTCAAACTACCTTTGATGTAGTGATGGTTGAGGATGTTCAAGCACTAGAGGAGATTGTCGTAGTAGGTTACGGTACTCAAGAAAAAAAGGAGATCACTTCGGCGGTCACCAGTATCAGTTCCGAAGAATTTAACAAAGGTAACATTAACGATGCTAACCAATTATTGCAAGGTAAAGTAGCTGGACTAATCGTTTCCCGCCCTGGAGCAAATCCCAACCAAGGGTTCAACGTTCGGCTGCGGGGGATGTCTACCTTAGGGGAAAATAGCGATCCGCTTGTAATTATTGATGGGGTGTTAGGTGCTGATTTAAACAGCGTTGACCCGAACGACATTGAGACGATAGACATCCTAAAGGATGCATCGGCCGCGGCCATCTACGGTTCGCGAGGAGCTAGTGGGGTAATTTTGGTAACCACTAAAACAGGTAAAGCTGGGCGAATGGTAGTAGACTACAGTGGCTACGCTACTTTAGAAAACACTGCCCGTACGGTGCAGGTAATGGATGCTCAGGAATTCAGAGAGTTGGGAATTGGGACTGACCTGGGTACTGAGACGAATTGGTTTGATGAGTTGACCCGAAACGCTGTTTCTCACGTACACAACGTAGGTCTTTCGGGAGGTACCGAACAAACGACCTACCGAGCGTCTATCAACTACCGAGATATTCAGGGAGTTGCCCGGGCCACTGGCTTTGATCAGTTAAATGCCCGACTTAATTTGACCCAGCGAGCACTAGATGATCGATTGCGATTAACCCTGAACTTGTCCGCTACTACTCGGGATTCTGATGGTACTTACGGCGACGATAGTCCACTAGATGTAGCCTTCCGTTATGCTACCATATCCAACCCCACCCAACCAATACGTAGTAACGATCCTGCTTTCGCTACTTTTGGAGGATATTATCAACAATTATTGTTTGACTACTTCAACCCAGTAGCAATTATTGAGCAAACGGATTTATCGTCTCAAAACAATAATATCAACTATAATCTACAGGCTGAGTACGAACCAATTGATGGACTACGGTTTTTGGCTCGCTACAGTCAGCAGCGCGACAACCTAGCAGGAGGTTTCTACTATTCTAAGTTTGCCTTCTTTCAGGGAAGAGACAGAAACGGGTTAGCCG
>NZ_JBARYM010000015.1:0-13840 GCF_049647865.1 Tunicatimonas sp.
CCACTTAGCCAACCCTCAACAAAAGTTTCTTTCATTACACATTGCTGGTACCAACGGTAAGGGAAGTAGCGCGCATATGTTAGCGGCTATACTACAAACAGCTGGTTACAAAACCGGATTATACACCTCTCCCCACTTAAAAGACTTTACCGAAAGAATCCGTATAAATGGTAATACGATACCACGTTCTGAAGTAGTGCAGTTTGTAGAGGACAATCAAGACTATCTTATCTCCCTACAACCTTCTTTTTTTGAAATGACGGTGGCTATGGCGTTTGACCACTTTGCTAAGGAGCAAGTAGATATTGCGGTGGTGGAAGTTGGTTTAGGCGGCAGGCTGGATTCAACAAATATTTTAACACCACTATTAAGTCTAATCACCAATATTGGTCTGGATCATACCGATATGCTAGGCGAAACATTGCCTGAAATTGCCTTTGAGAAAGCTGGAATCATAAAACCGGGTATTCCAGTAGTGGTAGGCAGCTACCATGAGCAAACCTTACCGGTTTTTGAGAAAAAAGCGCAGCAGGAAAATAGTTCTCTGCTATTGGCATTTCAGAACTACCGAGTAGTAGAGCAAAAAATTGATTCCAACTACCAATACCTATCCGTGTATTACCAGAGAGAATTACTATACCGTGATATTAAACTTTCTTTGTTAGGTAATTACCAGCAGTTTAATTTGATTGGGGTGTTAGCCAGTATAGATCAACTGGTTAAACTGGATTTTGCAATTACCGAGCATCATATCCGATCAGGATTGCAAGCGGTGCAAACCCTTACAGGTTTAAAGGGTAGGTGGCAGATAGTAAGCAACAACCCGACCATGGTGGCCGATACGGGTCACAATACGGAAGCATTTGAGGAGCTTATTCGCCAAATTAATCAGCAGCCGTACCGGAAACTAAGAATGGTTTTGGGCTTTGTGCAGGGAAAAGACCTGCAACAAATTTTTGCCCTTTTACCAGCATCAGCAAAGTAT
Organism: Tunicatimonas sp.; assembly: GCF_049647865.1. Classification (NCBI taxonomy): domain Bacteria; kingdom Pseudomonadati; phylum Bacteroidota; class Cytophagia; order Cytophagales; family Catalimonadaceae; genus Tunicatimonas; species Tunicatimonas sp. The sequence goes on from NZ_JBARYM010000015.1 coordinate 986, forward strand.
TATTTTTGCCAAGCAGATATCCCTCGGGCAATGCCGCTTACCCAAGTGGCGGAAGTAGCTCAAGAGTATCAACTCGATTTTGAAGTAATCGCTGACGTAAACCATGCTTGGCAAGTGGCTAAAGCTCAGTCGGCCTCAGATGATTTTATTTTTGTAGGCGGTAGCACTTTTGTGGTAGCCGAACTGGATATTATATAAATTATGCGTAGTAAATTATCCCGGTTTGCTGAAAATACTCAGCGAAAAAATGTAGTTGAACCCGGTAAGCCAATATTTGCCAAAATTCAGGGAAATTGGCACTCGTACTTCGAGAATGATTATCCTATTGTACTGGAATTGGGTTGCGGTCATGGTGAATATACGGTAGGATTAGCCGCGTTACATCCTAAAATAAACTTTGTGGGGGTAGATGTAAAAGGAGCAAGAATATGGAAAGGCAGTCGCGATGCTGAAGCTCTTCAACTTTCCAATGCTGCCTTTCTACGAATTAGAATACTACAATTAGAAGACAGTTTTGCCGAACAAGAAGCTGCTGGTATTTGGATTACCTTTCCTGATCCACACCCCAAAGAAAGCGAAGAAAAGAGAAGATTAACGAGTCCTCGTTTTTTAGAGATGTATAAGCAAGTTTTGCAACCTGATAGTTGGATTCATTTGAAAACCGATAATCTGGCTTTATATGAATACACCTTGGAGGTGCTACGCAACAGAGAGGATGTACAAAACTTAACTTATACAGACAACCTCTATATCTCAGATTTATATGGAATAGAACAGCAAATTCAGACCACCTACGAGCGAAAATTTGCCCTGCGTGGAATTAACATCAAATACGTGCGATTTCAGTTTCGGTAGCTACACTTGCTCGGGAGGATATTCTATTACCTCATCAATTGGTACCTTATGCTTGATATGCTTCATATACTCCGAAGGCAGTGCTCCGTAGCGTTCTTTAAAACGGGAAGCAAAGTAGGCGTAGTTTCGGTATCCTATCTTTTCAGCGATCTGTTTTACTGATAGGCTACCACCAACTAAAAGCTCTTTTGCCAACGTAAGCTTATGATTTCTAACGAATTCGTTGATGGTACAGCCGTACACCTTTTTGAACCCCTGTTTTAGCTTGGTAGTATTTACCCCTACCTGCCGCGAAAGTTCGGGTATGGTAATGTTTTCCTGAATATTGTCTACTAAAATGTTTTTAGCTTTGATAATTAATGCAAGATCGGACTTGCGCAGTAGTACTTGCTTGTTCTGAGGGTTTAAATCATCTACGTACTGGGTTACAATGTGGGCGAACAAATCTAATGAACGGGATTCCATTAAACTTTTGCGGGCTAATCCCTTTAGATCATTAGTATGGATATTATTCACAACATCTGCCAACGCTATACTGTAGGCATTTGCATAAGTGAACGGATCAATGGCATCTACATCTTGTAAAAGGTTAGCTAAGTCATTGGGGAGAGTCGCAATATCGCATTCTATCTTGTTTAAGTAAACCCGTCGATCAATCTCTAAGCTAGTGAACTGCACTTGCTTTTTTTCAGGAAATTCGTAGAGATGATCGTACGTTTCGGTACTGGTGCAAAAGGCGGTATGTAGTTCCGGAATTTCGTGTCTTGCATGATCGGGATCGAAACTATAAGTAACCTTTCCCTTCTGACAGAAAATTACGCGTAATGGATGCGATTTCTCAAGCGAATAGCGAAAAGAAGTTTCTTCATTAAACGTACAGTTGAACAGTAGCAAGCCCAAACCATCCTTGAAATTTATTCCCTTAATATAGCCCTGGCCGTATTGCGGGGGAATAGCTAAGGTAGTTTCTTCACAGAAATAGCGTATTTGGCGAGTGCCTAGTTGTTCAGCGATAGATTTAATAACGGAATGAATGTCTGATTCAGTAATAAGAATTTCCATAGTGGCAGTCAAAAAAAGAACAGCAGTAAATTTAACAGAATATACCTAACATATACAATTTCTCTTTTTATCGGGTCATAGATGTTACATTTGCTTTCGGGATAACTTCATCAGGATAGAGCAGCCTATTTTTTAAGTATTAAAGTAAATACAAGACCCTAATATTTATTCTTTCAATTATTAAATTTGCTGTTAACTTTGCCTCCTTCCTATGACTCAAGAAGCACTATCGTTCAATTGGAATCCCGATTCTTTACCTTCGGTAGTATCTATTATGATGCTAACAGTGTGCTTTGTCGCTTTCTGGTTTTTATCAGAATCTGAAAATATTCATCAGCAGATTGGGGCTCGGCGCGATAGAATAGCGGCAACTATTGCGAAGGTAATTTACCAAAAATCGCTAGGCGCACTATTGTTAGGGATTACCCCTTTTTTAGTAGCAGTAGCTTTTTTACCGTATTCTATCACTGAATATGGGTTGGGGTTTCAAAATACCGGAACTTCTATGGCCTGGATTTGCGGAATTGCTGCCTTAGTGATTCCTTTAAACATTAGAGCTGCTCAAAGGCCGGATAATTTGGATTACTATCCTATGATGCGGGCAGAAAAATGGACGTGGCGTCTGGTACTGTTAAACACGATTGCTACCATTACCTATCTCTTTTCGTACGAACTGCTATTTCGCGGTATTCTGCTAACGGCTTGCGTTACTACACTAGGCGTTTGGCCGGGAATCGCCATCAATATAGCACTATATTCTACTACGCATCTGCCCAAAGGACCAGCGGAAACTATTGGTGCTATCCCTTTTGGGTTGCTAATGTGCTACATTACTCTAACTACGGGTACTATTTGGGTGGCGGTAGTGGCTCATGTTATTTTATCGCTTAGTAATGATTATTTAGCGGTTTACTATAACCCTAATATGCAATTTTCAAGGAAATAGCAGATGGCTAAACGAACAGTGCAGGGAAAAGTAGCGGTTATTACCGGTTCGAGTATGGGAATTGGAAAGGCTACCGCTAAACTACTGGCCAGCCAGGGTGCTAAGGTGGTAATCAACGGCCGAACCGAAAGCCGCTTGCAACAAGCAAAGCAAGAGTTGGAACGGGCTGGGTTTGAAGTACTGGCAGTAACCGCCGATATTTCTACCCAAGCAGGTGCCTCCCAACTAATTACGGAAACAATAAAACGTTTTGGGAAAATCGATATACTCATTAATAACGCAGGCATGTCAGCCCGAGGTTATTTTGAAGAAACTGATCCCGAGGTGCTGGAGCGAATGCTACAAATCAATGTAATGGGATGCCTGCACCCAACCAAAGCAGCGTTACCGTATCTGGAGACTGCCCAAGGGAGCGTTGTATTTGTGTCTAGTGTGGCGGGTATCCGAGGGTTACCGGAAACAGGAATCTACTGTGCTACCAAAATGGCGCTTACTGCTGTAGCAGAATCACTCAAGGTAGAGCTAAGCGACAAAGGTATTCACGTGGGTATTGTCTACGTTGGAATTACTGAAAATGATCCGGGCAAAAGGGTTATTGACAAAGATGGTTCGTATTTACTGCTCAAAGACCGTAAACAGCGCAATACGCAGAAGCCAGAAGAGGTAGCTCAAGCTATTTTGCGTATGGTTGAAAAACGCCAGTTCAAAAGAATACTAACACTTTTGGGTAAGCTAAATGCAATTGCTAATGTGCTTTTTCCACGATTAGTAGATTGGGTATTGATCCGATCCAAGGAAAAGATTAGGAAGTTAAATACTTGAAAATCAATTTTTTATATTTTAGCTTGCGATGCGCTCGAACGAATTCTTTCTGAGCTACCGGTTAATGGCACTTTTTCATACCAATTTTCAATAAAAAATCAACAATAAATCTCAACATTAACTGCGAGATTAGCGTAGTCTCTAATATTTTGAGAATATCTGTTACTTTTGGTAGGTCAGTGGTTTACAAAACCAACTTAACTTTTCATTATGTTTGCTCATAAAAAAAGTGTACAGAGTAATGCTAACGAAAGTTTACTTCACCCAGCCGCGCAAGTATACGATTGGGGTAGCACTTTAGTCGTTGCACCGCACCCAACTGCCGATGTTTTAGGGTGTGGAGGTGCTGTAGCCCTACTGCAACAGGCGGGATTCAGCGTACGCATAGTGTTTGTTGGTGATGGCGAGGTGGCAGATGATCAACCCAACGAGGGCAGCACAGCCAAGGCTATTCTATGTCAAAAATGGAAAATGTCGGCATCAGCAATGAAGCTACTACCTTTCTTAATCTTCGGGAAAACCTTGCTGGCGTTTAGATATAAAGGAGGTAATTGATCAGAAGGTAAGAGCACTGGACGGACACTGGAATTCGGAATATAAGTTCCCTTGGCGCAATACTAAACAGGAAATTCTAGTGCACCAAGCCTATCCGTGGGAAGATTACCGAGAGTATTTCAGTTACGAATTAGGTTAAATTTTCTTGCTCAGGCGCAGTAGAAGGATAGTCGGGTTGATCGCTAAGGTTTTCATCTACAACTACTGAAGGAGACGGAGATGGATAAGACAAACTATCCGGTGGTACTTCAAAATAATTCTGATATATCATGCGGTAAACCTTGGGTGCAACTACTGTAGCAGACAAAGCTCCTACAAATTTTACCAATCCGGGCACCTTTTTGCGGAATACTAATTCTTGAACCATGTAGGTACTGCCAAAAACAGCACAGGCTGTCAGAAATTTACCTTTCAAATATTTGGGAACTAAGTCGTTACGAAGAGCGACCAAATCACTACCCAATTTCTTTTCCAAATCACGGGCCTTTAATTGATACTCTTTTTTAACTTGTTGATACTCTTCCTGGCTAGGCAACTGGCTCATTATCAGAGGGTTTTTTGGTATTGAATAGTTGGAAAAAAAGCTTGAGAATGGGAGTTTTGATCAATCGGTCCTTGAATATCCATACCAGTATGAAAATGAGAACATAAAAGAAGGTGACGATTAAAAAACCGAAGAAAGTATTATCTAGCAGTAAGGCCAATCCGTAAGCTGCCGTAAAGCTGGTAAATATTATAATAAACAAACCAATTAAAAAGAAAATCAATCCCGCTATTACTACAAACGCTATGTCAGCTCCTTTTTTTGATGCAATGGTAGAGATGAGCCTGCGCTGTACAACAACATAGTCTTTAGCGTCTTGCAGTAACTTTTCTAATGGGGAGGTTGGATAACTCATGGAATAAATGAAGAAAAAACAGAGTAAAAAATCGTAAGTACGAACCTGAATTTAGGATGGCTAAAAGTACAACATTGCTATTTGCTACCCAAGTACTTCTTAAAACAGATTTTCCGCGCTGTTTTAATAAAGAAGGGTGAGCAGCTATTCGGCTGATTTTACTTTGGAAACACTTTCAAAATTCTTTTCTATCGCGTCGATAAACGCATTGCGGAAAATATTCCAGATCGTAACCGGAACATCAGGGCTAGGGCTTTCTAGCGAACCTTCTATTGGAACTTCGGTAGCAATCTGGTCTTTTTTCTGATTCTCAAACGCTTCCGCACCTAGTCCGGCTATTGCTTCCCATACCTTTTGAAAAAAACCACTATCATCTTCTACCACATCTTTACGAAGATCAAACACATCCAAATTTTCAAAAAAAGGCTTGATGTACCCACTAATCTTTTGGTTTTCAACCGTCATCTCCGTAATTACTTCAAACGTTCCAGCTTGCACATCAAAGTTGGCGTAAGCTTTAATAAAATCGTTTAACTTAGTGAGATCAACCTTACTTAACTGAACATCGGCTTTAAATTCAGGAATTTCATTTAGCAGATTCATGTCGAGCTTAGCATCAAGCTCACCGCCCCCAATTGTAACGGCATTCGCTACCAATGAGCTCGGAAATTGCTGACTACTATCAGCCACATTACTAATATTTTCTGCTAACAAGTATAATTCCCGAAAGTAAGCATCCACTTCGGGATTAACCGATGGATCTATGTACGATATGTTGCCATTCTTAATTTCAAAACGGTTGATTGTCAGGGGAATGAAATCTTGTACTTGATCTACCCAGTTTACGTCTTCACCGGTTTGTTCCTGAGCGCTATCTCCTTCTACGGTAGGAGTAACAATCATATTCACCGTAGGATTGGATAAAATCACTTCACCAACAACTCGGCCGTCAAACAGTGCCTTCCATTCAACTGAAAGGTCGATAGTATCAATCTGCAAAAACGGAGCTGCATCTTCATTGCCCTGCTTGATTAGCTTCAGCCCATTAATCTGATACGCCCCTCGGTACAAGCGAATATCAATATCATCGATCTGGCCAGTGTATTCTTCCAGACTGCTAAGCTGCTTATTGATATAACGCTCGGCGATAGGTTCCAGTAAAAAGTGCAGTAGAATGAATATAGCTACTATAATTGCTAAGACAACGCCTATTTTTTTCATAAAGTAAAAAAATGGTCCATCAGTGTAACCAAGAAGTACAACGGTATGTTCGCAAATGGAATTTTAAAACGATTCATTTTAAACTCATACGAGAACAATCAAGATAAACTGTAGTTTTACTAATCATAACTAAACACCAATCTTTTATGTACAACATCTTGATTTATACGCTACTAATTTTTTTACAGGATTCAGGCAATGCTACCGACGATGGAGTAGCCTATTCGCCTCAAGAAGGTTTTGGCGGCCCTTTGCTTTGGATCGCTGCTGCTGCGGTTTTAGCGGTTGTGGCCTTCGTAGTGATTAAGGTCTTTAAAAGTATCCAACGTTCTCGTAACCTGGAGAGAATAGCTGAAGATGCTAATGCTAGCGAAGATAAAACTTTGTAATAATTAAAAAATTTTAGAATACTAACGCTTAATTCATTTTATAAAACTAATCAACCCCGCTGATGAATGAACGCAAACTATACGTAATTCAGGCCCTCGTGATGATGGCTCTTTTTCTATCAACTGGTTGCGACAATTCTACTTCCCAGGAATCTGCGGAGGAAACACCATCGCATTTAACCGCTGATACCGACAACGGATCTATTACACTATCGAATGGCTTCGGAGCCTATGTGGTGGCCGATAATGTTGGTAAAGCTCGTCATATAGTTGTGCGAGACAATGGCGATATCTACGTGAAGTTGAGAGATACCGAAAACGGTGGAGGAATCTTAGCTTTGCGCGATACCAACAATGACGGACGGGCTGATACGAAGGAATATTTTAGCGAGTACGGCGGCACAGGAATAGATATTTATGAAAACTACCTTTACTACTCATCCGATTCGGTAATCTACCGAGTTGCTTTGGATGCTACTGAGCTAGTACCGACCGCTGAGCCAGAAGTGGTAGTGGAAGGTTTCATGATTCAGAACCAACACGCAGTGAAGCCTTTTACTTTTGATGAAGCGGGAAATATGTACGTAAATATAGGTGCCCCTTCTAATGCTTGCCAAGAGCAACTTCGCACCCCCAAATCACCGGGGCAAGACCCTTGTCCGCAGCTTGACCGCCAAGCGGGGATTTGGAAGTTTAGTGCTACGGAATTAAATCAGACCCAAGAAGAACACGGTGAACGTTATGCTACCGGCATTCGAAACGCAGTGGCTTTGGACTGGAACAAACAAGTAAATAGCTTGTATGCGCTACAGCACGGGCGCGACCAACTAAGTAATTTATGGCCCGAATACTACGATTCGCTACAAAGTGCCGAATTACCGGCTGAAGAATTTTTGAAAGTAAGCGAAGGAGCTGATTTTGGCTGGCCGTTCTGTTATTTTGATCCTCAGAAAAATCAGAAAACGTTAGCACCAGAATATGGGGGAAACGGTCAAGAAAGCGGTCGTTGCGCGGATAAAGAAGATCCAATTATGGCTTTTCCGGCTCATTGGGCTCCTAATGACTTGATTTTTTACAATAGCGATATGTTTCCCGAGAAGTATCGTTCCGGAGCATTTATTGCTTTTCATGGTTCCTGGAATAGGGCTCCACTGCCCCAGAAAGGTTACAATATTGCGTTCGTACCTTTTGGGGAAGATGGAATGCCAAGCGGTGACTTTGAGCGGTTTGCCGATGAGTTTGCCGGATCAGGCGAGGAAATCGGAAGCCCGGGCGATGCCGAATTTCGCCCTACGGGTTTGGAAGTAGGCTCGGATGGATCGCTCTACATCACAGATGACCAAAAAGGAAGAATTTGGCGAGTGTTCTATCAAAGCGAAACCGAAAAAGTGGCTCTTGCTGAATAGACCATATAATTACGTTTAAACGCAATAAAGTTATTGCTTGGCAGCTAATAGACTTTTTTATAATTTTATCGCTGACAAAAATTTTCCGTTCATAAATTATACAATCTTGAAAAACTTAGTATTTCTCCTCACCATTGGTTGGCTATTTTATGCTTGCTCAGGGGGCACCCAAACTGAACAAGCTTCCGAGGCTACGGCTGAGTCTGCACCCGAAAAAATGTCGGAAGAAGTAACCCAACTGATGGCTACTGGAAATAAGGTATACGGGCAATATTGCATTGCTTGTCATCAGACCAATGGCCAGGGCGTACCCGGAGCTTTCCCAACGTTAGTACAGACCGAATGGGTGAACGGAGACGATACTCGCCTTATCTCAGTAGTGCTCAACGGATTACAAGGTGAGATCACCGTGAATGGCGAAACCTACAATGGGGTGATGACTCCCCACGCTTTTCTGACGGATGAGGAAGTAGCTGGAGTATTAACCTACGTGCGCCAATCGTTTGGCAATGACTCTGAACCAATCTCTATTGAACAAGTTGCTGAAGTTCGGGCTACGGTAACTGAAGAAGGAGCCTAAGTAAACAATTAAAGGAAATCTTCTCGGATAGGGCTAAAACTATCCACCAGTCGGGCTGTTTCGGATAATAACTGAATAGCGTGGGGTTTGCCGGAAGGAACATAAAACAGGTCACCCGTCTGTAATTGCACTGGTGTTTCCCCTTCCATTAAAAAGAGAATTTTTCCTTCCGCTAAATAACAACTTTGTTCGTGCGGGTGGCTATGAAATGGGTCCGGTTCAGTTTTAGGGCCACCGCTTAAATCTAATACGGCAGTCATTAGTGAATTAGTATGCACTAGCCGTCTTTGAACCCCTTCACTAACCTGTTCTGGTTTGGTTTCTTGATACTTTAGTACTGGCATGCTTGAATGTTCTTTAATTGACGTTGGAGTATAGGGAAATGAATGGTATCCAGTCTCTGGATTTACTCATCAACGTAAGTTACTAACTTTCTAAAAGTAATTCTTATTTTTGACTCACTTACAACCAAATTAAACAAACTACATGGCTGACACTACTGCTGAAGAGAACTACCTAAAAACACCTTCCGATGCAGTTCCCCCCCAAATGTTTGGCCACCCGAAAGGCCTATTTTATCTCTTCTTTGCTGAACTCTGGGAACGGTTCAGCTTTTACGGAATGCGGGCATTACTGACACTCTACATGGTAGAGCAGGTGTTCGAGGCCCTATCTAATCGTGATACTATTTCGGCCATTGTATATTCTTCGTACGGTTCATTAGTATACGCTTCCCCCTTAATAGGCGGTAAGGTAGCCGATGAGCTATTGGGCTACCGTAAATCAATTATGCTCGGCGGTATATTCATGGCCGTGGGTCACTTTGTGCTGGCTATTGAAAATAATATTGCCTTCTTTACGGCATTAGCTTTTATCATCGTGGGTAATGGATTTTTTAAGCCTAATATCTCTACGTTTGTCGGAGCGCTATACCCTCATGGCGATACCCGAAAAGACTCGGGTTTCACCATTTTTCATATGGGAATTAATATTGGAGCCTTTCTTTCACCCATTCTTTGCGGTTGGTTGGGGGCGACCTACGGTTGGCACTACGGGTTTGGTCTGGCCGGTATTGGTATGCTGGTGGGCGTAATCGTTTTCTATCGAGGAGCTAAGAAGGGAGTTTTCATGGATCACGGACTACCTCGAGATCCTGCTAAACTAGAGCAACGGAGGTTTGGGTTGAAAATAGAGCCGTTCGTTTGGGTAATCTCGCTTTTAGCTGTTCCTATTATCGCGCTACTACTTTCTTCCTATCAATTTATTGCCGGGGGAGAGAGCTTTCTAGGAAAAGTAACCATCGTCAATTTAATTTTTTACGCACTAAGCGTATTCATTTTAGGATACATTGCCTACATTATGTCTAATATTGATGTTAAGGCCCGTAAACAGTTAGCTGTTGCTATGTTCTTAACTGTATTTATGACATTATTTTGGGGTTTTCATGAGCTTTCTGGCAATATCCTAACGCTATTTTCCGCTCGCAACGTAACCCTTAATGTTTGGCCGTTTAACAATGCGGCCGCTACCAACGCACTGAATCCACTATTTATCATTCTATTTGCCATTCCGGTTTCAGCCTTGTGGGTGTGGTTATCCAAAAAGCGAATAAATCCGCGTACTCCCTACAAGTTTGCGATGGGCATTGCACTGTTGGGGTTAGGGTACTATATTCTGTTTTTAAGCGGTGGCTCGGCCGATGCTGAGGGGATGGTGCCATTTATCTTTCTTTTGTTGCTGTATCTGTGCATGTCGTTAGGAGAGTTATTTACCTACCCGGTAGGCTTATCTAAGATTACCGATCTTTCTCCCCAAACCATTGTAGCATTTATGATGGGGGTTTGGTTTCTATCTTCTGCTTACGCCTTTCAAATTGTAGGTTTTGTTGGTCAGCGTCTCGCTATTGATGATTTAGGTTCGGGTGAAAGCGCTTCCCCGCTCGAGACATTACCGATATACCTTGATGGCTTCGAATCCATTGCATACGTATGCTTCGGTGGGGCAGTAGTAGTGGTTTTATTATCACCATTATTAAACCGATGGATGGATGAGGTGCACTAAAATACGAAATGTGAGATGTGAGATGTGAAATTAGGAAAGCGGAGTTGAAAATGTAAAAAGATAGGGATTCATACAAAGGACAAAAGACCCGCCAGAATTTTACAATCAAGCTTTAGCCTTCTACTTCCACGTCGAAGGCCCCGTTGAGGATTCTGCCGTTTCGTTTCATTTGAACGTAAATTCGGTAGCTTCCTTCCGTGGGAAATGTGTAGGGGAAGCGTACTATTGAATGGTCGGGGTGATTGGGATCATCGAGTGAAGGGTGATCCATTCCTACTAGTAAAGCACTATCTCGCTCGTGGGCCGGAAGGGCGTTCAGGGTGGCGATGGTTCGATCAATACTGTCTCGGAAAACAGCCGGTTGAGGTAGTTCACTCCAATCTATTCTTCCGCTTCCCGATGCCAATCGCGATTGCATCGTTTCCTGCGAAGCCATTGAGTATGATCCCACGGGGTGCAAGTGGATATAAACGCTACCGTCTTCCTTAAAAACCACCGCGTGACCCATCATTCCTAAGTACGGATCAAGCTTCGCCGGATCACCATTCTCATCCTGCACAGCTAGGGTAAGGTGATATAATTGACCCGCGGCAAACTTACCTTCCTCCGTTTGTTCCAGGGTAACGAACGAACTGTCGGCCAGCATAATTTTTTGTCCCGGACTGCCACAAACCACTATATCGCCTCCGGGCATCAATACCTCTTCGCTACTGCTAGTAACCGGATCGGTGATATAGTAAGTATCGTCGGTATCCATTAGTAGCGAATCGTTCCAGTTATTAGTTAGAGCCGGAGCGGGTTCAGGAATGGTAACCGTATCGGCAATGGTTTCCGAAAATCCGCTTAGTCGGGAAATGTCCGTAAATACGTGATAATCACCGGGCGGCAACGGAGGTATAATGGTCTCGAAATGCGCTGAATCTAGGCGTTGCGGATGTAAGTGAGCAAACACATCAAGTTCGCCCGCCCGAACTAAAAACATATGCATAATCTTTCCGTGGTCGGGAATAAGGTAATTCAGGCTTCGAGTGAGATAAAGCTGCTCGAGCTTGACCGAGTCTACCTCAAACTTTAACACTTGCTTTTGGTCTTCTACCCGAATCGAAGAGGTAGCCGAAAAGGGCTTGTACATATAACGCTGATAATCAGTAGCCCAGCTATTCCACCACTGATTGCCGCCCCATAGAATTAACGATAGCAAAGCGAACCCTACGGCAGCTCCAATCCAACGCCTTCTTTTAGTTTTGGTAGAAGTAGACTTGCCTGGTTCAACCAGACTATCCCCACTACTCAGGCCAATAATGGTAACCATTAGAATCACCAGAAATAAACCTAGTCCCACTAATGTCCACCCTAGCGAGGCTTCCATTGTCTTTTGAGCGGTGGATACTGCCATCACCGGAAGCAAAATTTCACCGGCTCCCCGCTCGCCCTTCACTTCTATCTTTAGGCTAGCACTACCTGGATTCATCAACCAAATTTCACCAGTAAAATGACCGGTTTCACCGGGTACTGGTAAAGCCACGTCAGCCCGGGGGGTTCCTTCAGCACCCGCAAACCAGTACAAGCACGATAATTTTACTTCCTGAACCGTATTATCAGTGACATAAACGTCAACCCTAGCGGTACCGGGAATAACATCGGGGGAATTGACAACTACCGTAAGCGCGTAAGGCCCCGCTTCGCCTTCCAACGTTATACCAGGACTACCAATGTGCCCTTGAAGTAGTCCGGTTAGTCCGACGAGCAATAGGCTTAATAAAAGCTTTTTCATTATCTTCTGTCGGTTATCGCATTACACTTTGCATCCATCGGCTCCATCTTATGGAAACTCTTGCGCTCAAGAAGCCTACAAGAAGGGCTATGGCTAATCCTTTTAAAAGATCAATTCCTCCTGAAACCATCCAGTCGGCGTAAGCGTAACGAAACTCCCAGTCGGGAGTAGAACCGAAGTACCAGCTTTCGGTGCCGAAGAACCAGTTACGAGCCGATTCGGACATCAAGAAGTCACCGAAGGGCCATTGAACCGCAATGAAAAGCGCGAGAAATACGCCTGCGT
>NZ_JBARYM010000016.1:0-9558 GCF_049647865.1 Tunicatimonas sp.
CCGTAAATAAATCGGTCAAAATAGTCATCAATCTGATTGCCCGAGAGGTCATCTACTAGCTTTTGTATGTCAGCTAGGTGATATCCACATTCTTGCTTCCCAAAATAATCCCACAGGTAACGCATAAAGGTATCAAGCGAATGTTCTTGCTCAGTGCAGTCCCGCAGCATAAGGTCTAGTATCAGGCTAACCAGTGCTCCCTTCACGTAAATAGACACCTTGCGGTGCGGAATACCAACGGCGTAGCCATCGAGCCACAAATCAAAAGAAGACTCTACCAGCGAATGATTGAAGCGACCAAAATTTTCAAAGTGGCGTTTTAAGAGTTTATTCAGTTCCAAAAAGTACTCACTTTTGGTTATCACACCACTACGTACTAAAAATAAGTCACCGTAGTAAGTGGTTACTCCTTCGGCAATAAATCCGGTAGGAAAATAGTTCTCCTGGGTGTAGTCATAAGGACACATCTCCTTCGGCCGAATACGAATAATATTCCAGGTATGAAACAGCTCGTGAGAACTCACTCCCAGAAAATCGGAGTAAGCTGTGCTATTTTCTACAACCCCTTCGCTGGGTCCTAAGGCAATCACGGTAGAGTTAAAATGTTCTACTCCGTGGTAAGCCTGATAAGGCAAGAACTGATACAGAAAGTGGTACTCATCGGCTGGAAAATCACCCATCATTTGTATTTGACTTTGGGTAAATGCTCGAAAGCGGTTCACGGTTTGCTCTTTGTCTAGCAAACACTGCCCCTGAAACCACAAATGGAAATGGTGACCTTCTACTTCGTACTGCCAATGAGTCAGCGTAGGGCTGGCAATTAGAGGGCTTTCTGCTAGATGATAGAAGCTGGGAGCTTCCAACGTATGGGCATCTAATTTTTTAAGTCCGCAAGCAATCTCATATTCTTTGGGAACCTGCACGTTAACCCGGTACGGTAGGTCAGTTTGTGCTTCAGCGTAGAGTACGCAATTCACAAAGTTAATATACAACTGCTCATCATCCAGGTAGGTGCTACCCGCATTCATTTCAGCCGCGTAGTAGTTATACTTCACTCGAATACTTTCAATCCCTTCGGTATCTACTTCCCAACGGTCTTTGGTTACTTTACGAAAGGGAATAAGCTGCTCGTCAGCATCGGTAATTGTAAACTTCTGAATGTTTTTAGCAAAGTTTCCCAGTTGATAGCGGCCCGGTCGCCACGCCGGAAGCTGTAGATACGTTTTATCCTGATCTAAATCGGAGAATGTAAGCTCAAAATCAAGCCAGTGCTGATGCGGCTTTTGGTAGGATACGGTGCAGTTAATCATAAGTAGTAAATAGAATTTTTAGAGGTAGTGTTATCGCATCTAGGTGTTTATGTATTCTGGTATTCATGTTTTAGGTTCAAAGTTTTGAGTTTTGAATTTACTAAACGTATTTGAACATCGTTTCTTGAACACTTAAACAATGAATTGGGACTTTATTTGGGTTGGTATTGGTGGATTTTTAGGAAGTATCGCTCGTTACAGTGTAGGTCAAGGGGTAAATCGCTACTGGAATAGTGCTTTTCCGTTGGGTACATTTCTCGTTAATATAGTAGGATGCTTTCTAATTGGTCTACTTTTCGGTGCGTTGCTGAAAGGCCATCTATCTGATACCCAAAGTCGCTTGTGGATCGCCGGATTTTGTGGTGGGTTCACAACTTTTTCCTCGTTTTCTTACGAAGCTCTGTCTTTATTAGAGAATGGAAAATTTGGGCTTTGGGGAATGTATGTCTTAGGCAGCGTTCTTCTAGGATTATTAGCCACCTGGGGAGGAATAACTTTGTTTCGGCTAAATTCGTTCTAGCGATTTTTCCGGTTGTGCCGGCGCAAATCTCTTACAAACTGTGACCAACGTATTGGATTCAGAAAGTTGTTAGGAGGCACTAACCCCCATTGGGCATTATACATTCGGGTAATACCTTCGTTGGGGCTTTGCGGTTGATACTTGCCCAGTATAATATCTTCCTCAAATATAGCACTTAGCTCAGACTGTAAATTTTCGGTTCTCTCCTTAAAATCTAACTCAAGATCACTAAACGATTCCATAAACTCGCTGGTGGTTGGTAGAGAATAAACCAGTATCTCTTCCAATACAATAGTGTCTCTCACTAACCCTTGCACTACTGAGTACTGTTCACCTTCTAGAAAATCAGGCACAACAAACTGAGCGGTTTTGTAACCCACATTAGAGAAAACAATAGTATCTTCAGGATAAACACTAAAACTAAAGTATCCCAAACTATCAGTAATGGTGCCTTCAGAGAGTTGATTGTCGTAAACAGTAACGTAAGGTAAAGCAGTGACGCTATCCATTGAAAAAACTACACCACTGATCGTAATGGGATTGTCATCACTCAGATCGCTAATATCTTGAGCTTGGGTGGTCAAGATAGTTAGGGAAGCAATTGCCGAAAAAATAAATATGCGAGTCATAACCCTAAGCTGATGATATTACTTGTAATAAAAAAATCAACCCTAAAAATAATTTCTAGGGCTGATCTTTAAGAAGTATTAAGTTAAGGGTGAAATTCAAGACAAATTATCCTTATCATGAAGGATAATCTGAATGGTGTCGCTTATTGTTTCAAGTAAGGTTGTACTTGCACTTAAATTAGTACTAAAAAAAATGCCAGTTCTAAATAGATTTTGTAATATTCTGTTAATCAGATATTTATATGAATTAACTAACTAAAGGAATAAGATATTTCGTAGGGATTCGCAACACATTCTTCTCAAAGTGGGGAATTATTCCTCAACTCGTTTAAATTACGTTCGTAGATAGAACTGTTTTCTTCGCTGGTACGTATTTTTCTAAGTGTATAGATAAATTAGCTCTAATGGGTTCCAAAAGGTCATCGGCACTTCGTTCCAAGGTAGTAATTGGATTTGTACTGGTTTTTTCAGCGCTACTCTTTGCGGCCTACATTTCCTACGAAAGCTTCACCGAACTACAGCAGGCTTCTCAAACGATCTCTCAACCTGACCTGAAAATTAAAAGGATTGATAGCATTCTTATGGCAGTCACCACGACTGAAAATACACTTCAGGAGTATTCGGTACTTCGCTCGTCTGAAAAACCAAGAGAAGCTTCCGAAAAATTGGGAGTATACTACAAGCAGGTTAAAGAAGTAGAAAGTATTATTGGATCGCTAGAGAGTGAAACAGCAAATGAAGAATATACGCTAGATACGGTGGTAAACTTGATTCGAGATAAGCTAGTGAGTTTAGATGCTTTTCGGGAAATTGAGGAACAACGAGGCGATTTTGATTTTTATAACCAAGCTTTGTCCGAGTTGGAAAGTGAGGTATCTACAATAGCTTCGCAGCGTAATACGCCTCATTTTCTCGAAGATACCGCCCGGCAGAACATTGATATTCGGATCGATAAAAAACTCAGTCGTTTACTTTCACGAGGTAAGCAAGAACAACCCTTTGCTACTGCTGAGCAAGAGCGCGAACCAATTACACTAGCTCCTGACTCTGTTCGGCAACTGTTACGCCAGGTACGCAATGGTCAGACAAGACGGCAACAGCGAATAGATCAGCAAGAATTAACCTACCTTCAAAACAACGCCCAAGTAATGGGTAGTATCTACGGGCTGGTAGGACAACTAAAACAGCAAGAACAATTGCGTTCGCAACAACGAGTGGCCGATGCACGATCATCAATGGACGAAGCCATTATTCGAATTGCTATTATCTTGATCGTGGCTTTTTTGAGCACAATTCTTATTGTCTATCTGATCTTAGCTGACATCACTCGTAGTGAGTTTTACCGAAATAGGTTACTGGTGGCAAAATCCAATGCTGAGCACCTGGCGAGAGTTAAAGAAGATTTCTTGGCCAATATGAGTCATGAAATTCGTACTCCGCTTACTGCTATCTTAGGATTTACGGAGCAACTTAAATTCTCAAAACTCAATAGTAAGCAACAGAAGCACGTAGGTGCTCTAGATAGTTCCTCTCGGCATTTAATGTCATTAGTGAATGATATTCTCGATTTTTCTAAGATCGAAGCGGGTAAAATTAGCTACGAGCGCGAACCCTTTGATGTAGTGCAACTAATTTGCGAGGTAAAGCATGATCTGGAGCTAATAGCAGAAAAAAAACTGTTGGATCTTCGCTATAGTATCAGCGGAGATGAGCTTAAGTATATGCTGGGTGATGCTTTTCGATTAAAACAGGTACTGTATAATTTAGTATCCAATGCGCTGAAGTTTACCCACCAAGGCGAGGTACTTATTATGGCTAAATTAACGTCAGTATCGAATCGGACAACGGAGTTAACGCTAGAAGTAATTGACACTGGTATTGGGATTCCCAAAGAGAAACAAGCCTCTATCTTCGATGCCTTTCACCAATCTGATTTGTCAACTACGCGTAAATACGGTGGCACTGGTTTAGGACTGGCAATATGCAAGAAAATAGTTGAAGGGCAAGGGGGGAACCTATCAGTAGAAAGTAGTGAGGGGGCGGGTAGTATCTTTCGGGTTACTATTCAATACAGTTCGGCATCCGCTATTGATATTGAGGAAAATGCTGATGATGAGAGCACACTCGATCTACTATATCCTGATGGAGAGGCTTTGATAATTGATGATAATCCACTTAATGTTACGCTCCTTGAATTGGCATTAAGTGCACGAGGTATAAAATCAGTATGCTGTCAATCGGGGAAAGAAGCGCTAAAGGCAGCAGAAGAACAGGTTTTTGATCTTATCTTCTGTGACTTGCACATGCCGGAAATGGATGGTTCTCAGGTAATCCAAGCATTAAAAGAAAATCCCTTAGTAGAAGCGTATACAACTCCAATCATTGCTTTTACCGCTAACGTCCGAACGGAGGAAAGACTAAAGTATGAGAAAATTGGTGTTCAAGATTTTTTGCTAAAACCCTTTGGTCAGCTTCAGTTAGGTAAGTTACTCCAGAAATATTTATCAGAAATAAGTACCGAACCAAGCGAAAGTTCAACGGGGCAACTACAAACGAATTTACAACCCCAAGAACAAAATGCATCTGCTTTCTCTTTGGATAAAGTTCGTCAGTTTACAGGCGACGATACCGAAGCATTAACTCTTTATCTCAAAACTTTTATTGATACTGCCCAAGAAGCTAGTCAAGAACTTCGGTTAGCACTAAAAGAAGAGTCAACCGTACAGGTTTCTTTCTACGCTCATAAGTTAGTATCGCAGGTAGAACTGCTCCAATCAGTAGAGTTAACCCAACAACTTAAGTACCTGGAAAGTACTGCTTCTTCTTTTTCCTGGAACAATCAGCTAGCCGCCGGAGTAGAGGCAGCAATCACCATGATCGAAACTTTAATACATCTGATAACTAAAGAAGTAGTAGCTATAGAATCAACTACAGTAAATGTAGATGGTGAATAAATTTGCTATTCTAGATTATAGCGCTTTAGCTTATTATATAGCGTCTTACGGTCAATATTCAAGACTTTAGCAGCTTGAGTTTTGTTGTATCGTACCTTTATTAAAGTTTCTTCAATTAAAGCCTTCTCTGTTTTTTCTTGAATAGCCTTCAGATCCGGATTGCTAAAGTTTGAGACAGGAAGATTTTCTGAAGTAGCTGCTACTGTAGCCGGTGAAGTAATCTCGAGCGGTAGAACAGTTAAGGTAATGGTGTCTTCAGGAGTGAGTAACACTGCTCGGCGAATAACATTTTTTAGCTCCCGAATATTACCGGGCCAATAGTAAGATTGCAGTTTCTCGACGACTTCAGGTATAAACCCACTTACATTTTTATTGAGTTCTTGATTTGACTGTTGGAGGAAATGATTTAGAAACAAAGGAATATCCTGTACTCGATCCCGTAACGGAGGAACTGAAATCTGAAATTCATTTAAGCGATGAAACAAATCTTCGCGGAAATGTCCTTCTTTAGCGGCTTTCTCCAGATTTTCATTGGTAGCTACAATAAGACGAACATCTACTTTAATATCTTTAGTACTACCCACCTGGCGCACAATGCGTTCTTGAATAGCACGCAGCAGTTTAATCTGATTCTCGTAAGAGAGATTGCCGATTTCATCTAAGAAAAGAGTGCCACCATTAGCTGCTTGGAATTGCCCCTCCTTATCTTGTATAGCACCAGTAAATGATCCTTTTAAATGACCAAATAGTTCACTGGCAGCCAACTCTTCCGATAAGGCCCCGCAATCTACCGCCACAAATGGTTCTTTGCTCCGCGTGCTTTTTTGATGAATCAGGCGTGATACGTATTCTTTACCAGTACCGCTCTCCCCCAGTACAATAACTGAAATATTCGTAGGGGCAACGAGTTCAATGTGCTTTATAACTTCCTGCGAACTAGAGCTCACACCTTGAACAAATGGTAGCGTAGGTGAGGAGGAAGGTTCGGTTAGCGGAGTAGTAGGAGAAGATTCTGGATTTTTTTTGCGGAGTGCATCCCGCATAGAAAGTAAAATTTCATCGGGATTTATAGGCTTGGTAACATACTCAAAAGCACCCAGTTGCATTGCTTTTACCGCTGTTTTAATATTCGCATAGTTTGTCATAATAATGACCGGAATATGCAAGTACCGCTTTTTAATATTTTTTAATAGCTCTAAGCCATCCATATCCGGAAGCCGATAATCAATCAGGATAATATCAAAAGTATGATCATAGACCGCTCGGATGCCTTCTTTTGCCGAGTAGGCTTCTTGAGTTTCATAATTATTTTTTTTCAGGAAATTGCGAAGAAGCGTACAGAAAGAAGGGTCGTCGTCTATAATAAGTACTCGGGACATTCGCGATAGGTGAATTACTTACGTCAATTTATCAATAAATTTTAAATATATACTGATTATCAGTCTTTGAGAAAAGCGAACGGTTATTTAAGGAGCTGTTTGATTAAAATAAGTATAGAAAGCAGTTCTTTTGAAAAACGTCTATCAGAACAATTTAGTTTAAACACTCACCATCAAAAAAAGGCCCCTAATCAAATCAGGGGCCTTGCTAGAAGGAAAAAAATGAGTTTCTATTGCTCTATTTCTTCACCTTGTTCATTGTATAGAACGCTTTCTTCTTTAGTACCGTCCGATACCGAAATCTGGTATTGTGTAGTACCTTCCTGAGAGACCATCTGCTTTACCGAAGTTACGTCCCACATAGCGTAGTCAGATTCCTCAAACGATGTTTTAATCATATCGGGCAGTTGATCAAATTCAACTTCTACTGCCTCTGCTGAAGCAGTAACTGTTTCTTCCGGTTGGGTTTGCTCTTCCACCTGAGCGAAAGTTGAAAGGCTGAACATAAAAGCAGCCGCAAACATTGCAAAAAATAATTTCTTCATTTTGGTAAAAATTTGAGGTTGATAATTACCATTCCTACTAGAAACTTTGTGCCAAAATGCAAATAGTGCCCAATAGGCCACTTAAGTAGCTGATTGGTTTTCTGAAGATAAAAACTGTGGCGGAAAGGCAGCCAAAAAATACGCTAAATGAGGAAGTTGTCCCCAAATTGAGACATAAATCAATAACTTTCTTCCTGGTTAGGGAAGTTTAGAGATTTTACATCGGAAATGTAATTCTTCACCGCTTGGTCAATTACTACCTCTAGGTCAGCGTAGCGACGTAGGAACCGAGGATTAAAATCTTTGGTGATACCTAGCATATCGTGCATTACTAAAACTTGCCCATCAGTACCAGCTCCCGCCCCAATTCCGATGGTAGGCACTGAAAGCTGTTCGGTGATTTTAGTCCCTAAATCAGCAGGAATCTTCTCAAACAACACCCCAAAACATCCACATTCCTGCAATAGCAAAGCATCTTGCATCAGTTTATCGGCTTCTTCTTTCTTTTTAGCCCGTACCGAGTACGTTCCGAATTTATAAATGGATTGAGGGGTTAGCCCAAGGTGGCCCATTACTGGAACCCCTGCACTAATAATTCTTCTTACCGATTCCTGAATTTCTTCGCCGCCCTCTACCTTTACCCCGTGTGCTCCTGATTCTTTCATAATACGAATGGCGGATCGAAGTGCTTCCGAAGAATTACCCTGATAATAACCGAACGGAATATCCACTAATACTAAAGCCCGCTTTACTGCTCGTACCACTGAACTTGCATGATAAATCATTTGATCTAGCGTAATAGGTAAGGTGGTTTCATGTCCGGCCATTACGTTTGATGCGGAATCACCTACCAAAATAATGTCAACTCCTGCTCCATCTATTAAAGTTGCCATAGAATAATCGTAGGCGGTTAGCATGGCTATTTTTTCACCTCGTTTCTTCATTGCTAAAAGCTGATGGGTAGTAATCCGCTTAATATTAGCTGATGAATTAGACTGAGTAGACATAAACAAAAAGGATTAAATAGAAGTAAATACACTAATAAAACTTAAGTTTTTAATTAAGCAATGCATTAAGAGAGATAATACTGCCAAGTACAGGCAAGACAAGCCAATGTAATATTTGAGAAATGTCAGCTAATTAACAACATGTTAAGCAAATAATAGAAGTATAGATTAGCGAAAACAATGATTTTCAAGCATAGTTTAACTGCATACAGTAAAGTTTTGGAAGCATTTAAGTAAAAGATCAATTTTATATTTAAGTAACTTATTATCAGTTACACTGAATTACTATAATTTTTTACCTTTATCAGCACTAATCAAATACTGTGGAATGATTACTATTAACTAGTATTTTTTTGTACTAAAATTATATAATATTGTATTATATAAACTAAATAGCAGGAATATGTATCGTTATCCTGAATTGAGGAAAGTACCAGAAATCGCAGGGCGTTTTTATAGTGAGTTTAGAGATGTGTTGCCGCAAGAGAAATTTTTTACCGAATTTCGTTTTGTTAATTATTGTGATGGTTTTCAGTGGGCCTTTTATAAGCATCTACTGAACAATCAGAGTAGCTTTTTTAAAGTAAATTCTCATGTTCGCTCTTATTTCCTCGACAACGCTGGCTACGTAAAGCGTTTGGCACTATACGCAATATTTGTAAAAGAGTGTATGGAGGAAACTGGTGAAATGCTATTAGAGCAGGAGTATTACGAACTAATGCCTAAGTTTGAAGATTCTCAAAGCAAAATACTAGATTTAGTCAATATGTTGATGGGAGATTCTTTTTAGTTTGATGGTAAGTATCCGTGCTTTTCCATTAGTTGTTCTACTTTATCAAGTGGTAGTGCCTTTATAGTGTGTTCGTTTCTTCCCGACATAGTTTCAGCGTAAAACATAGAGTTTAAAATAGCCTCTTCGGTAGCCTCAATCACTGCCCAGAACAACGGTGTCATATCTTTATTCCGCAACTCTTTACTATTCTGAACGATAGAATCTGATGGTAATATACGAGACGTTAGAGCCGTTGAGAATGCAATCGCGTAATCACCGCTACCATTAGAAGCAATACCTCCAGTACGGGCCAAACCAAAAATTGCTCGTCTGGCCAATCGCTTTAAATTACGAGCTTGCAGTGGAGCATCGGTAGCAACTACAATCATACATGAACCATCTGACTGTTGCTTAAATTGTTCTTTCCAATAAGAATTAAGCG
>NZ_JBARYM010000017.1:0-8226 GCF_049647865.1 Tunicatimonas sp.
GCCGCATGGTGATGTACAATTTCTCAATGGCCGCCCGGGACTCTTGAGCACGAGATCGAATCATATAGTTACCGCTTTTTTTCGCTGGCAAAGGTAATAGTTTCCGTCAATCTTTGAAGGGTTGAAGGGTTGAAGGGTTGAAGGGTTGAAGGGTTGAAGAAGTATAATTTCTTCAGTTCTTCAGTTCTTCTGTCATTCCATCTTCACCCGTAAACTAGAGAACTGTGCTTGCGTTTACTATTGAAGGGTTATATAAGCTTCTTTATACTGATTGAAATGAGTGCTATTGAATTAAAAACTAAAATACGCGAAAGTATTGAGCATCTAAGCGAAGAGCTTAATAAAAAAGCTTCTCAACTCAATAAGCCGGAAAAGCGAGGGTTGGTAGGGTGCATGAAAGGAGTAGTCACTTATATGGCTGACGACTTCAATGAGCCGATGGAAGACTTCCGAGAGTATATGCCGGATTGATGCGTTATCTTCTTGATACCCAAGCAGTGATTTTCTCACTGGAAGATAATCCGCGCCTTCCAAAGATAGTTAGCGAGACTATTGAAGATATTAAAAACCTTGTTTTCACCACTGTCGTGAGCCTGTGGAAAATTGCTATTAAGCGTAGCATCGGGAAGCTTAGTTTAGAGGCTAATATTGGTGAAATCCTGCAGCAGATAGCTATTAGAAAGGTTGAGATTCTACTTATTATAACCGCTCATTTGACAACATTAGAGAATCTTCCGTATCAAGCAAAGCACCGTGATCCGTTAGACAGTCATATCATTAGTCAGCTATCAGTGAAGTTATGACACTCATATCTAACGATCCAAAATTTGCCAATTATCCGGCAAAACTACTTTGGTAGTCATCTTAAATCTACCCCGTAGCTTTAAAGCGAGTAAATATAACCGGTTTGCTTGATTGACTTTCAAGTTATCGTTTCGTAGTGCTCGAACCTAATCTGAACTGAACCATCAGGAGTACTAAAGATCAATTTAGACCGTTGTTGAAAAGCACTGTAGCGGGAATTTCGGCCTTATTGTTTAAAGAGTTTTGCCAGAACACGTTCAGTGATTCGCCACCTCTTTGCTCAAAGTAGCGAACTGTAATTTGATGCAGTCCAGCTTCCAAACCAATGGTGCCTGACTTTTCCTGGTAGTCGTGTAATCCATCATTGTCAACAATTAATTGATTTCCGATGAGCAACTGGCTGCCATCATCAGAACCTATAGTAAAGGTGTAGTAGCCATCAGCGGGAACTTCTATATACCCTTCAAAAAAAAAGCCAAAGTTATTGTTACGCAAACGCTGATCCAGCGAGAAGTTTTCTTCAATACCTGCATTCTCCAGATTTTCCAAATTAAAATCAGGGATACGATCCCAACGTCCTTCGTAGTAGTAAGCTTCTACTCCAGATTGTACATTAACCCGGTGTATCAGCCGGTCGCAGCGCTGGAGCAAACGGACTTAAATATTGTCCGGGAATCACGGTTTGCTCCGTTTGTTCGGGTGGTAGCCAAGCTACCGATAGATGATCGCCGCCGCCCCCTTCTTTATGCAAAGCTTCAATGTAGTAAATAGCCTCGGCTTCCAGCCTAACCGATTGCGACCGCTGAGCAGGGTATTTGGTATAATCATTTACTTTAGTCCAGTCAGGAACTTCAGCTATTTTCACCTTATTATTTTCCGTAGCATCACTACTGAGAAAAAGCTCACAATTATCATCGCCAGCTATAAAGAATGTGTATTCTCCACTGGTTGGCGGACATAAGTATCCTCGGATGCGCGAGCCGTAATTAGCGCCAACATTAATTGGCGAAGCAAACTGGGTGAGAGTTTCTACCGCTTGCGGAATGTCTAAGTATGGTATATCAGTAGTATTAATGCCAGCAACATCAAACCAAAACTCTTGAAGTATAAAACCTGCTTGGCAAAGCGCAGCATTCTCATCTATTTGCCCATTACAATTGTTGTCGATACCATCGTCAGGAATTTCTTCAGCTGTTAAATAAATGCTTGCCTCACTATCATCGCAGTCGGTGTTGTCCGTAACAAAACCCTCAGGCGGTTCGCAGGCTTCGGTAGAAACGTTAGGGTTGCCAAACCCATCACCATCGTTGTCGGCGTACCAAGTACCTGCTGTACCTAGCTCAGCATTTAGGTCATCGCAGTCTTCGCTAGTAGC
This sequence comes from Tunicatimonas sp., assembly GCF_049647865.1. Classification (NCBI taxonomy): domain Bacteria; kingdom Pseudomonadati; phylum Bacteroidota; class Cytophagia; order Cytophagales; family Catalimonadaceae; genus Tunicatimonas; species Tunicatimonas sp. The sequence continues at coordinate 2,180 of NZ_JBARYM010000017.1, forward strand.
AATTCCGTCATCGTCTGCATCACCGTCGCAGACATCTCCAATACCATCTTCATCCAAATCAGCTTGATTTGCATTAACGGTATTCGGACAATTGTCTACATCATCCGGTATACCATCACTGTCGCCGTCCGGAATAGCACTACCCACAGCTATCCTTCCTCCTCTGTTTTCACTAAGTACACTTACCCCTTGGTAGCTAAGCTCGGTAGAGTTCCCTCCTACACTAGTAAAGATCAGAATAGAAGATGAAGTAGCGATAGCTTTGAACGTTACTGTAAAAAGAAGAACATCCCCACTAGGTAGATTATCTAAGGTGCTGTAAGCATAGCTTATTAAGCCCGTAGTATTATCAAAGCTAATGGGGGTTAACGCAACCGGTAGATTAGGGCTGGCATCAGATGACTGTACCTGAACAGTTTTAGGATTGAAAAGCAAAAAAACGCTAGCTTCATCTATTAACTGATTGCCAGTCTGAGCAATTACCTCGACGGAAAAAATTTCACCCTCCTCTACATTCGTTCGGGCGGGGGAGACAACCAATGAAACTTGCGCCCAGCTTAGTTGGCTACTCAAAAGAATAATACTAAATATAAGCAGTGTGAGATTCCTAAGCACAAGATCAAATCATAATAATCAACAACTCATTTCGAGAGCAAAGGTAACAGGTTTACCTGATTAGCTCTTAAAAATTCTAAGTAAAGGTAGACATGAATAATGTTAAAATTTGGTTTTAGATTATTAATGTACTCGTTGTGCAACCGTCGGAAAAGATTGATGATAAAAGGACGTTTATCATCATCAAACTGTACTAAAGAATTCGACCAGACATTCAGAAATTCAAATTCTGCTAAAACCGATTGACTGCTCGCTCGGCCAATTAACATCTCGAGGTGAAAGTGGCAGGCAAAACCTTTATTAAGACGGTTGATACGATCTACCGAAAAATGCTACCCGCTTGCTGAATGACAAGCTCACCTTCTCTCACCCGATATTCCTGACTTCCTATTCTCAGATCATAGTGACCTTCCAAGACCAAAATTAGGGTATGGCCCTCTTCCCGAGAGGGCGGAATCGGAATTTTAGCATGAGCTACTATATCCTCTATTCGCAAACAGAAAAAATCGTGGTCGCTTCTATCAAAAAACTTGCTAACCTCCGGATTCGGGTTGAGGAAGCTTTCTTTAAAACTTTTTGTGTTGTAGGTTTTGACAGCGTGGTTCAAAAGTAAAATATCTTTATTTTGCAAAGATAAGCAGGATATTGTTCTTCAATTACGAATGAGTAATTCTTCCTTCTATAGCTACAAAACCGACTCCTAACTATGCAGAAAATAACTTATCTCACCATTTTTATTATCATTGTCTTATCGCAAATAGGACTCGCTCAGAAAAAACCACTTACCCACGATGTTTACGACGATTGGAAAAATATTGATGCTCCTTATATTTCTAACGATGGTCAACACGTAGTATACGAAGTGAATCCGGCGCAGGGCGATGGCACTCTTTACCTCCACGATACTGATGAAACGGAACCCCAGACTTTCGCACGGGGAAAGCACCCAGCGTTTACCCACGATAGCCGTTTTGTAGCTTTTAAAATAGCACCACCCTACGATTCAGTGCGACATATGAAGCTGGCTGAGAAAAAGGAGGCAGAATTACCCAAAGACTCACTAGTTTTTGTCAACCTTGAGAATAACCAAATAGCGGGCAAATACGAGCGAGTAAAATCGTACCGATTACCAGAAAAAGCCAGCGGATGGTTAGCGTTTCTGCACGAAAGCCCGCTAGATAGTGCTGCTGAATCTCAAGAAGACAGTACACAAACTGATCAAGATCAACTGTTCTCGGTACTGAAGGAAGAACCTGATCAGCCAGAAGGCAATGAATTAGTGCTGGTTAATCTGGAAACGAAGGAAGAGTGGCATTATGAGCGAGTAGATGCGTATTTCTTTTCTGAAGACGGCCGTCGGCTAGCTTTCACCCAGGTAGCCGGCGACTCTACCGGAAGCGCGGGGGTAAAGGTGTTTACTACCGAATCGCAAAGCCTATTATCAATTGATACAAGCCACACTTCGTACAAACAGTTAGCGATAAGTCGTGATGGTAATTCAGCAGCCTTCTTAGCTAGTGACGATAGTTTAAAAGCTGAGAATCGCTACCATCATTTGTATTTGTGGACGGAAAATAGCGAAGCAACGTTAGTTGCAGACACTACAACCACTGCGTTGCCGGACAACTGGATGGTAAGTGAGCATGGCAAGGTTGACTTTTCTTACGATGGACAACAATTGTTCTTTGCTACCGCTCCGCGCCCGGTGCAGTACGCCTACGAAGAAGATACCACGTTGCTGGACGAAGAACGGGTGAAGGTAGATATTTGGTCGTGGCAAGACCCGTTTATTCAACCAATGCAGCTAGAACAACAAGAAGAAGAGCAAAAACGGTCGTACAAGGCAGTCTATAATTTAGTATCTCAGCAAATTCAACAACTAGGAAATAAAGAAATACCAGATATTCAGTTTGATCCGGATAAACGGTTGAGCTACGCTATTGGTATTGATGATACTCCCTACCGTAAGCAAATCTCGTGGGAATATCCTTTTCGTCGCAATGCTTATTTAGTGGATGTTGGCACCGGAGAAGCCAAAAAATTTGCTGAGAACACCACCGGATACCCGAAACTATCTCCTGGTGGAAAATATGCTTACTGGTACGAATCAAACGATAGCAGTTGGCACGCCTATAATATTGCTAGCGAAAAGACAGTGAATCTAACCAAGGATATTGACGCTAACTTTTATTACGAGCTAAACGACGTACCTGCTCTACCCGGAGCTTATGGCTCAGCAGGATGGACGGAAGATGATGAACATATTCTAATCTACGATTACTATGATATTTGGAAAATTGATCCAATATCTTTAGAAGCAACAAACCTAACCAATGGGTACGGACGGGAAAATGCTCTAGCGTTTCGTTACCAGAAGTTAGACCCCAAGGCTCATTTCATTCCTGGTAATGATGAAATTGTTGTATCCGCTTTTAACCGTAAAACCAGGCAAAGCGGTTACTTTCAGGAGCATACCGGAAATAACCGCCCTCCAGAAAAATTGGTGCTGGACGATTATCGATTTTACGGATTGCAAAAGGCGCAAGATAGCGACGAAATCATCTACCGCAAATCTAGCTTTAGCGAGTTTCCTGATGTATGGTTAAGTAGTACTGATTTTAAAAATGCCGAAGAACTAAGCGATGCTAATCCGCAGCAGCAAGATTATTTATGGGGCAGCGCGGAACTAGTTTCTTGGAAGTCAGCTGATGGCACTCCCTTAGACGGAATACTATATAAGCCTGAAAACTTTGACCCAACTCGAAAGTACCCAATGATGGTGTATTTCTACGAGCGAAGCTCCAATAACCTCCATAGTCATCGGGCACCCGCCCCCAGCCGATCGATTATTAACTTTTCATTTTATGTCAGCCGGGGCTACTTGCTATTTGTGCCCGATATTGTGTACAAAGAAGGCTATCCGGGCGAAAGCGCGCTGAATGCAGTAGTATCGGGTACACTCAATATTATGGAGAAAGGTTTTGTTGATCCTGATCGTATCGGGATGCAGGGGCACAGTTGGGGAGGCTATCAGTCCGCGTATATTGTTACTCGCTCCAATTTATTCCGGGCGGTTGAGTCGGGAGCTCCCGTATCAAACATGACCTCAGCCTACGGTGGCATTCGTTGGGGAAGCGGCATGAGCCGGATGTTTCAGTACGAGCGCACGCAAAGCCGAATTGGTGGTTCGCTATGGGAGTATCCGCTACGGTATATTGAAAACTCGCCATTATTTATGGCTGACAAAATAGAAACCCCACTACTGCTTTTGCATAATGATGAAGATACGGCGGTGCCGTGGGAGCAAGGTATTGAGCTATTTGTCGCTTTACGTCGCCTTAATAAACCGGCTTGGCTGCTTAACTACAATGGCGAACCCCATTGGGTGACCAAGTATCATAATCAGAAAGACTTTACTCGACGCATGCAGCAGTTTTTCGATCACTATCTGAAAGATGAACTTGCTCCCGCTTGGATGCAAAAAGGGTTGCCCGCTACGCTCAAGGGAAGAACGTTACGCTACGAAACAGACAATGAGACCGAAGTCCTGCATCAGGAGACCGGAAAATAATACAAAGACTTACGATTTTTACCTCGTTTTGCTCTTTAATTTTTCCGGTTCCCAGTGTTCAGTTTCCGCCTTAGGAATTTACCGCAAAGGTGATTTTTAGGTTTACTCGGTATTGCGTAACCTGATTGTTGTCTACGCTAACACTATGCTCCTTTACGTAAGCAGATTGGATATTTTTTACTGATTTACTCGCTTCAGCCACACCTTGTTTGGTGGCATCTTCCCATCCGTTGGGTGAACTAGCAAGAATTTCGATAACTTTTAGAACTGCCATAATTAAAAAATTTTGGTTTGTGAGTTAAAAATAATTTTAGTTGTGATAAAGCAACTACCTAACGCATACATTGTTAGATACAAACTTATGACCAGACAATATTGGGCTACTTGTTTAGTAGGAGACACCACCTACTGGACGACTCGAAGTTACTACATACTGAAATAATCATACTTTTTTCTTGCTTTGGTATTCAATCTTCTGGTCTCCAGCAATCATCTTCCTTTTTTTCGGAATTTTTTCAAAAAAAGCACGTTTACTAGTAGCTGTAAAATTTTTTGGCTAGGCTTTTGTAATTAGGATCAATCAACCGGGTAATTTTCTTCGGTCAGACCACAACGCTGCGGTGTATACGCTCACAGTTAAAAATCTTTCACTGTTTATTGCTGTAATCGCGCTACTATTAGCGTTGGTACTTCGTTTGTTCTTTATTGGAAGTTTTAGAAGTGAAAACCTCTATTTTCGCGACGTACAAAGTAACATCACTCAAAGTCTCGACCAGCTAAGTGACGAGTCTAAAAAAATCCAGCGAACGCTCGCTCAATTAGATTCGGTCACCCACGCTGATTTCTCTACTGATTATCAGCACCCATTTTATGTATTTCATCAGGAGGAACTACAGTATTGGTCTGACTACCGTTTTGTTCCTTCGTACGAACAGGTGAGTGGCAACGCTACTTACGAATTCAAAGAGTTCGACCACGGCAGTTATGTTGTTCATCGTGATACCATTAATGGTTACGAAACCTTTCAACTCCTGCTCATTAGGAACGAGACCACCATTGATAACCAATACATAAATTCCGGCTACAATCGACGATTATTTCCCCAGCCAGAAACAATAGATGTACGTACTGTTAGTGCAATAGACGCAGCTAGTACAATTATTCACTATCAAGACCACACCCTATTTGCCCTGCTTACCGAAGTACCCCCCACTGGCTATCGCGAACACAAAACAGCTAAGTCATTCCAAGCGCTGGTTACTTCGCTGATCGCAATCGCTATTATTTTGTTGCTGTATAATTTATACCGGAGAGTACAACGGCAGCTTCGTCGCCAGAAAATTGATTTAGCCCTCTCGACTGTTGTTATTTCGTTATTGCTTCTCCGAGCAGTTATGATCTATTTCAACTACCCTTACAGCATATTACCCATCGGTCTATTTGATGGAAAACAGTTCGCCGCTTCTTCAATCAACCCCTCGTTGGGCGACTTACTACTAAACAGTATCGCTGTTCTTATCATGGTGGCGTATCTGTTTATGCACTATCGTGACTCACAACTGTACCGTAGGCTGCTGCAAACTGCCCCTATCACCAAAATGGTTCTCTCGGTAGCTGGGTTGCTACTAAGCTTCTTAGCCCTTTTTTGGCACTACGATATTATTCGGAGCATCTATTATAATTCTCAATGGACCTTAGATGTTACCGAAAGTCTAGCGTTTACCGGTCTTCGGAACGTGAGCTTACTTACTTTTATCATCAATTCTGTCAGCTATTTTCTGGGAGTTCATATCATCTTTCGTACCTGTATCAGCCTGAGTCAGCAAAGTTATCTCCCTATGCGAGTCAGCTTTGTTGTGGC
>NZ_JBARYM010000018.1:0-31222 GCF_049647865.1 Tunicatimonas sp.
CCTTCGAAGTTACCCACATATTCATGGAGTAGTAGCGACTGCTACTTTCTTAGAACTTTACTATGCTATAAACTTAAAGGCGAGGGTTGCCAGTCTGATTAAAGGAGTCAACAATAAACGTAAGCTCAATACGAAGGGCCTTTGGGTTTTTAACTTTTAAAGCGTTCCGCTTTAGAGTAATGGTTAAAATTTATTATTCCTTGAAATCGCGATTGAATCAAGCTAAGATCTGTTCAGAATACTGATACACAGTAATTTACAAAAAAGAAAATAGCCCCGGCAGGAATCGAACCTGCATCTAAGCTTTAGGAAAGCCCTATTCTATCCATTGAACTACGGGGCCAGTGAAGGCGGTGAGTTGTAATCAACCTCAGAAAGGATGACTGATAAATGTTTGGTATCCCAAAGGTAGTAAAATCAACTACGACGATCAATTACTTGCCTCCTAAGTACAGAACCAATAATAAGTGGGGTCAGTTAACAATTTTCAAATGGGTAGTCCGTCTATCAGTCTGGAACACAACATATGGCTAAAAAAACTCAGTACAAAAGTTCATCTAAAGAAAAACTATCAATAAAAGAGCGATTTAGTGCTCTGCGGACTATACCGCCGTTCTTTCGTCTAATCTGGCAGACTAGCCCTACGCTGTTCACTGCTAATGTAGTACTACGTATCATTAGAGCAGCGGTTCCCGTAACCACACTCTACATTGGTAAACTTATCATTGATGAGGTGGTGCGTCTTACGCAAACTTCGGGCGAAACCGACCTAACGTACTTGTTCACCCTCATCGGAATTGAGTTTGCTATCGCCATAGTATCTGATGCCATTAACCGCTCCACAGTTTTACTGGATAGTTTATTGGGAGATAAGTTTGCTAACGAAACTTCGGTACGCCTGATGCAGCACGCGGGTACGCTAGATTTGCAGCAGTTTGAAGATGCTGATTTCTACGACAAAATGGAGCGAGCTCGTCGACAGACTAACCGACGTACTAGTTTGATGTCGCAAGTACTAGGGCAGTTTCAGAGTCTTATTACCATTGCTTTTCTGGCGGTTGGGCTTATCGCCTTAAGTCCGTGGCTGATTGTCTTGATAGCCGTAGCAGTGATTCCGGCTTTTCTGGGGGAAACCCACTTCAACGAGCGTAGCTACTCGCTGAACCGCCAGTGGACCCCCGAGCGGCGCGAATTAGACTACTACCGATTTATTGGGGCTAGCGACGAAACGGCTAAAGAAGTTAAGATATTTGGCTTATCAGAGTATCTGGTCAGTCAATTTGCTACGTTGGCCGATAAATACTACCAAGCGAACCGAAAAATCTCGATCTCCCGAGCCCGCTGGGGTAGTGCCCTAGCAACTATCGGCAGTGCCGGATACTACGGTGCCTACGTACTAATTATATTACAGACAGTTAACGGCCAACTCAGTATTGGCGATTTAACATTTTTAGCAGGCTCCTTTGCCCGCTTACGCAGTCAGCTCGAGTCGGTGCTAAATCAGTTTTCGAGTATGGCTGAGGGCGCACTGTATCTACAGGATTTCTTCGATTTCTTTGAGGTGAAGCCACTATCTCAGCAGCAGCTAAACGGAAAAAGTCAATCCTTATTAGACTTCCCTCAGCCTATCCAGCAGGGCTTTGTATTTGAGAATGTAGGATTTAAATATCCTAATACTGAAATATGGGCGGTAAAGGGACTAAACTTTACGCTGCAAGCTGGAGAGAAATTAGCATTAGTAGGGGAGAACGGAGCGGGAAAAACGACGCTGATCAAACTTATCTCTCGCCTCTACGATCCCAGTGAAGGTCGTATCTTGCTGGATGGCAAAGACTTACGGGAATATGACTCGGGTCAACTTCGCGCCGGAATTGGAGTAATTTTTCAAGATTTTGTTCGCTACCAAATGACCGCCGCTACCAACATCGCGGTAGGTAGCATTAGTGAGCGCCAGAATTTAGCTAGAATCGATACTGCTGCCGACCGAGGTATGGCAAGCAAGGTAATTCAGAAACTACCGCAGGGCTACAACCAAATGATTGGTCGTCGTTTTGCTGACGGAGTAAACCTATCCGGTGGGGAATGGCAGAAGATTGCGATCAGTCGGGCCTATATGCGCGATGCCCAGGTACTTATTCTAGATGAGCCTACTGCAGCACTAGATGCTCGGGCTGAATACGAAGTATTTAAGCGGTTTTCCGACTTGACTGCCGGAAAAACAGCAGTGTTAATTTCCCACCGCTTCTCTACCGTCCGGATGGCTAATCGAATTTTGGTGTTAGAGGAAGGACAATTGCGCGAGATTGGCACCCACGAGGAACTACTGGCTCAAGACGGTAAGTATGCCGAACTATTTAGCCTCCAGGCCCAGGGATATTTATAGATTGTTTGTTCCTTCCATTAGTAATATTTAGATTTGCGCTATGATGGTCCATTAGCTCAACTGGATAGAGCAACTGCCTTTAAGTTATAGGAGCCTTCTTAGGGAAACAGAAACCTAAGAAGTGGATGGTACTGTATCGGTGAAACCTGGAAAGCGAACTGAATTGTTAGATAGTGTCGCCCAATGGCAATACCGAGGAAACCTTTGTACTACCCGTGCGTTGGTTGGTTGGTTTAATAAAAACCCACCATACTAAATCGCTAGGTGACTTAGGAGTTTTAAAGGTTCAATGTAACATCTTTGAACAAGGGTATATTCCCTGTATCCCACTAACGGAGCATGCTCCTTATGATTTGGTAGCATGCAATGAAAATGGATGCAAGAGAATACAAGTTAAGACCAGAAGTCTGTCGGCTACCGGAACAATTTCCGTAAGGTTCCAGTCTTCTTGGGCTGACAAAAATGGTACATATATGGTAGATTGGAAGAAAGATAGCTTCGACATAGTGGCCGTCTACTGTCCCAAAACTGATATGTGTTACTATTTTGATCATACCCAGTTTGGAAGGACAATTACACTGAGGGTAAAGACTTCTAAAAATAATCAGATGTAAGGAATTAATTTAGCGAATGATTATTTGGGGGTTCCGTAGAGGCCATACGTACCACGCCTGAAACGGCGAAGATATGGTCCAGACCACAAATCCGACTAAGTCGGAGCTGCGAAAGCAGTAGTTGGTACGCTAAGCAGTAGGTTTCAGGTTCGAGTCCTGAATGGATCACATAAGGAAAGGCAGTCATATTTATTTATGACTGCCTTTTCTGTTATTTCAAATTAGGAAGTATAATTAACGAAGTGAGAAGAACAGCATTAGATGACTTATGCAATAACCAAAGTAAAATTGCAGAATTTGGCTCCGCTGAGGTTACTGGAGTCAGTAGTAACTACAAAATTTTAAAGCCACCAATTTTTACTACTTGAACGCTTTTTTGTGAAAAGAAAAAAGCGTTAATCCCAAGCCGCTCGGTAAAAGCGAATCCAGTTGAGAGAACAGATATTAGCAATGTCTTCTTCGGAGTATCCCCGTGATGCAAGTATACCGGGTATTCTTTGAAGATCAGCGATAGTATCAACATCCTGGGGCGATTGCTCCGTGCCGAATGCGCCATCTAAATCAGAGCCAATGCCCGCGTGATTAGCGTTGCCCGCTAATTGACTGATGTGGTCAATATGGTTAACTACGGTTTCCAAACTAACATTTTCACCTTCTGGGGTAGATACTCCTCGAGTCCAGTTGGGGGTCAGCATCCAGGTATCCAGCGCCACTCCAATCACAGCATCCCGATCAATAAGCACCCGGAGTTGTTCGTCTGAAAACTGCCGATGGTGCGGTACTAATGCCCGACAGTTGTTGTGGCTCGCGCAAACTGCTCCCTGAAAATGATCCAATGCCTCCCAAAAGCTTTCATCGCATAGGTGAGTCGTATCCAGAATGATATTGAGGCGATCCATCTCCCGCAGCAATTCGCGTCCTTTTTCACCAATTCCACCGTGGGCATCTGTACCCTGAGCGTAGGTGCCAGGCCCATAGTGGGCGGGACCAATCGCTCGAAGCCCGCTTTCGTAAGCCCGCTCCAGATGCTGAAAACTAATGATAGAATCTGCGCCTTCTAGGCTGCGAATCATGCCAATCGGGGTTGTCTGTTGGTTCTCCTTCCAGTTGGCCAGATGAGCGTCCAATGATTTATTGTCTACAATCGCCGTGATCTGTCCATTTTCTTCCATCGTTTGGTACCAGGCTAACTGCGCCTGCGTTTGAGCCCAGGCTTGTTCAGGCGAATTCCAACTAGCACCCGGCATTGCGTTATTCTTTTTAGTATAGCGAGCAATTTGGGTACCAACCACCACCCCAATATTTCCTTCGCGCAGGCTGGGAAAAGTCACTGTGCCGTGGGCACGATCAGGCTTATCTGCCATCCCCTGTTCCCACGTCCGAATCTCGCGCACCGTCCACCGTAGGTCACGATTCCACTCCATTGCATTCATAGATAAGTCTAGGTGGGCATCAAAGATAAGAGGAGGTGAGGGAGCAGTTTTCATTATTGATAGATTCGGTGGCGGGCGGTAATTTCCCAAAAGCTATTAAGGCGATGATTAGTCACAATTCCTGCCTGTTGGTGCAATGCTACTGTAGGGCAAATGTGCCAGGGCCAGCCGTACAAAACATCGCCAATGTTCCATTGATCGGCCTGAGTCGTTCGGACAACCATATGCTCTTCGCTGTGGGTAGTAATCGCTGCGTCGGCTAACTGAGGAAAATATACCGGTGCCCCTTTCGTTTCGGAAGCTACCGCTTTATGACCTAAGTCTAAGCAAAGCAGTCCTTGACCGGGCTTGCTAATTACGCGAGTAAAGAGGCAAGCGGCAATATCGAACGGCAGATCCGTAAACTGAGAGTAGCCGTAGTCCCATAGCAGCGTAGTGCCGGGCGATAGCTGCCGCTCAGGGTGACGAGCGTGAATGGGAAAAGTGATGCTGCCTCCGCAAACAATCTCAGCCGACTGCGTTTGGGTTTGCTCCAGTAGCGCATCTAATCCGGCCATTCCTATCTGTGTCGCCTTGGATCTTTCCTCAGGAGCACTCTGGCGTAAATGACCATCGTAAGCGTGCCAACCCTGAAATGAGAGATCACTTTGCTGAACCTGCTTAAAAAGTTTGGTAGCAGCCTCTGTTTCAATACCTGTACGGTGCATTCCTACATCTAAATCAATAAAAACCGACATAGAAACTCCGCGCTGGCCCCATTGCGCTATATGTTCTTGATGATCAAGCAGTACAGCGAACTTAATCCGGGAATACTGCTTGGTAAGTGCTACCAGACGATCTTGCGCAGGACCTATTATTGGATAGGCTAGTAAGATTTCCGAAGCACCACTCTCAGCTAGCAGTTGGGCTTCGGCCAGCGTAGCACACTTGAATTTTCGGATGCCTTTAGCGAGTTGCATTTCAATAATCTCGCGGCATTTATAGGTTTTAGAGTGGGGGCGAAGCCGCTGGGCTGATCCGGCAATGCTAATCATCCGATCAATATTTGCATCAATGCGGTTGGGATAAAATAGCAGGGCCGGAGACAGTAACTCGTTGGCGTTGGATATTTTAAACCACTGGTTCATAGGCTAGTAAAGTTCAAAAATTGCTTCCACTTCTACCGCAATGTTTCCTGGTAAGATCATACCCACCGCACTGCGGGCTCCCTTGCCAAGGTCATTACCTAATATTTCCACCATTAGATCGCTAAAGCCATTGATAACTCGCGGATGTTCGTAAAAATCTGGTTGACTATTAACCATTCCTACTGTTTTGACTAGCCGCTTTAGGGTGCTTAGCTCGCCTAATTGATCCTTGATAGTGGATAGCATAGTTAGACCTACCTGCCGTGCAGCCTGGTACCCTTCTTCTGCATTTAAATCTAACCCTAGCTTTCCTTTAATTAACGATTGATCGCTTCTGACGGGTCCCTGTCCGGAAACATATAACATTTTATCTACAATGATTACCGGCTTGTAGACTCCTCCAGCCGGGGGCGCGGGAGGAAGCTGTAACCCTAGTTCCTGAATTCTTTTTTCTACGTTGGTCATAGTATGGTTTAAATAATTTGATCGAGAATAAGAACTCCTATTAATCCTACAATAGATACAGTAGTTTCCATCACTGTCCAAGACAGTAGGGTTTCGCGAATGCTTACGTTAAAGTACTCTTTAAACAGCCAGAAGCCCCCGTCGTTGATGTGTGAAAAGGTGATGCTCCCAGCTCCGGTAGCTAATACCAGCAGTTCGGGGGATACCCCTTGGGCACCTACCATCGGTAGCATAATACTGGCCGCCGTAAGAGCTGAAACCGTGGCCGATCCCACACTTACCCGAATTAGAGCAGCAATAATCCAAGCGAGAATTAGCGGAGACATTCCCAAGCCACCCAGCACTTCTCCTATTTGTTCACTCACCTGCGTAGCTACCATAATTGCCTTAAACGCTCCCGCCCCAGCAATAATGAGCAGTACGACCGCGATACTGGAAACGGCGGACGCTAATGTTTTTGTTACCTCTGCAATATCGCGCCCCGTTCGGACTCCCAGAAAATAAATGGCAGCCAGCACTGATAGCAGCATGGCGATAGCAGGATTACCTAGAGCGGTGATGATTGGATGAGGAGCAAATGTACTCACTAACGAGGCTCCGCCAATCAGAATAACGGGTAGTAGGGCTACCAATAGGCAGATGGTTAAAGAAGGAACCGGGTAACGATCATCGGTCTCTACTACATACTCTTTAAGCAACTTAGGTTGAATGCGTTGCATCGTTTTTCGTAGCAGAAATTTGGCCGCTATTATAGCCGGAATTCCAGTAATAATTCCGTAGATCAACGTAAGGCCTAGATCAGCCCCGTACATCTCGGCAATAGCAGTAGGAGCCGGATGGGGAGGAAGGAACCCATGGGTTACGGAAAGGGAAGCTAGCATCGGCAGCCCTACGTACAGCAGAGGTAACTTAGTATTGGCAGCGATAGCGATGACCAGGGGCACCAGAATGACAAAGCCCACTGTGTAAAACATTGGAATCCCTACGATGAAGCCCGTTACGATAAGAGCTAATTGGATATTTTTGAGACCAAAGGCAGCTACCAGACGATTGGTAATTTTATTGGCCGCCCCGCTTTCGGCTACCAGCTTGCCCAGCATAGCTCCGAAGCCTAAAATAATGACTAGCGAACCCAGCGTATCGCCAATACCGTGCTGAATAGCATCTACCGCTTCCGCTACCGTTAGGCCTCCAGTCAATCCTACAAATAGGCATACCAGCACAAAAGAAATAAAGGTATCTAGCTTAACTACGGTTACCAGAAGGATGAGCATGATAATGCCCAAAACGATAGGAAGAAATACCATCAGTTGAATAGTGTACTGTTATAAGGTCGCTAAAGTAGCGAAATGGAATGGGCGGGGCAAACAAAGCGTATCAACCTAATTGACTACATGGATATTCTACTACGGTAGAGTAAGGGTTATCTTAAATACAATGAGGTATACAGTGAGGGAGTCCTTAATTCGTTAGCTAATGATATTTAGCGCGGCTACTTCGTATTCGTTTAGTTGAGTCAAAAATTGAGGTTCTATATCCAATCCTTTTTTCATTTCAGCCTCCAAAGCACCTTCCAATAGCACATCTAACACCGTGGGGTGTATGTAGTATTTGCGACATACGCTAATGGTATTACCAAGCTCTTGAGCAACTAGCTTGATAATCGTTGTTTCTAACTTTAGTCTAGGGTTTTCTAATTGTAACTCTTTAGCCTCTTCCCATTTCTCTATGGCGGTGATAGTACCATGCCAAGTACGGAAATCCTTACAGGTAAAATAGTTACTAGCAACATCCTGAAGATACTCATTTACGTCTTGAGATCGGATGTGGTGATATTTACCATCTTGTCCCCGGTACTTAAAAATTTCGTAGCCCGGCAACTCTGAGCATCGCTTGATTAACCGAACCAATTGATTGCGCTGGATACTAATCTTGCGGTATTTACCACTTTTGGCCCGGTACTCTAAACAGGCACTACCTTTTTCAAACTCCAAATGTTTTCTTCGCAGGGTAGTTAAGCCAAAAGTTTCGTTTTCTCGCTTATACTGCTCATTACCAATCCGAATCCCGAATTCATCGAGCACTTGAATAATGAGGGCTAATACTTTCTCTTTAGGCCAACCCTTTTTCCTTAAATCTTTTTTTACTTTTAATCTAATTAGCGGCAACTGCATTCCAAATAGCTTAAGCTTATCAAACTTAGCTCGATTGCGGTATTCAGACCAAATAGGATGATAGTAATATTGCTTTCTTCCCTTAGCATCGTAGCCTGTAGCCAACAGATGCCCGTTTGGGTCTTTGGATATCCAGACGTTATCCCAATCAGGCGGAATTCCTAATGATCGTATCCAACCTAATGTTTTCTTTTCGCGTAACTTGGCTTGCTCGTTGAAGTACGAGTGACCTCGTCCCCATTTTTTGCGTAGATAGCCCGGCTGGGAGTCATCTTGGTAAATTAAGTCGCGCGGGAACCCGCCCATTAAAGGAAATCCCATGATAAATAAACCTAAGCTTTGTCTACTTCGCTCTCTAGTTTGAGTACTTGAGAACCATCTTCTTGCTCAATAAGTAGTGCCTTATTTCCTGATTCGCCTTTGCGAGTGATTTCACTACCATCAATGGTCCGGGTTATTTCTTCAGTAAAAGACTCAGTTACCTTCCCTTGGGCTTCTCCATTGCCCCATTGCCATTTAACCTGTGATCCTTTCTGTATCATCTGTCTAAAAAATTTAGCTTAAAAATATTATAGTGTACGGCTACATATCGCCCACATTTAAAAAGTTACTACTACTAAACTGGAAAGAGGTAGTATATGTTGGCTTGCACATCAAATAAAAAGAGCACATTGCCATATGGCAATGTGCTCTTAATTGAAGTTTTTACTACTTACGAACATCCCAGGTAATGTTTCGCCTAATCAGTAGCTTGACTAAACTGGAAGCCACTCCTACTATGAGGGTCCAGGCTAAAGCTTGCTGAATGGAAACATCATGATCGGCTGGATTTTTTGGTGGTTCCTCACGAGTAGCTTGACGCCAGCCAAATTCTACAATTCGGCGAACTAAAACCGCGCTAATCATAGAGGCTCCCCCAATAACCCAGTTATTTAATTGTTCTTCATCATCAAAATTTTCTCTAATTCTTTCTAGTAAACTCATGTCTATTTGGTTGATTAAATACTGCTAGGCAACACGCGGTAGCGAGCTTTCACAAACATAAAGACACCATAACAAGCTAAGCCAATAGCAATAACTCCTAAGAGGATGTTTCCAAAGGTGCCACTGGACTGAATAAAATCAAACGCTTGTTGAGTACCTCCTGCTTCATTCGGATTGGATTCAATAGCTGCTCGTAGAAAAAAGTAGCCAATAATTGAAATTACAATACCGCGGGCAATGTATCCGACATAACCTGCTTTACGCAGAACATCTTTCACTCTATGGTCTAACTCGCTATCCTGAATCTTTTTTGCAAATTTACCACTTACTGCTCGATAAATTTGATAAGCTGCTTTACCAAAAAATACTACCGCTACAATCCCAACCAATATTTGACCAAAAGGTTGCCCCAAAAGCATAGCAACTATTGTTTCTTTTTGATCTCCGCCACTACCTGAACTACCACTAGAAAGTAACATGCGTATTGCTTCGTAGGCGAATACACCGTAAAGTACGCCACTGGCTGCATATCCAATACGACTGGCTATTCCTTTTTTATCATCTCCTTTGTCTTCAGGATCTCGGAAAGCCTGAACAAATCGCCAGATCACGTAACAAATAAGTCCGGCAGCCAATATTCCCAATAATATTTTTCCAAAAGGTTGTTGATAAACGAATTCTAAAGTAGTACTTTTTCCTGCTTTTTGTCCACCGGAGCCAAAAGCATACATAGCAGTTAGCACCCCTAAAATTACGTAGACAACTCCTTTGGCAAACATTCCTACCCGGGCTATCTTTTTAAAGGCTTCGTCTTTAGATTGATCTAATGTTACATTCATATTATTGGAAGTTAAAAGTAAACCCCAGGGATTAACCTGAGGGCATAATTATTTTAAAGTAAAAAATGCGTGGATTACACCAGGTACCCACCCAATTAAGGTAAGAAGAACATTGAGCCAGAATGATCCAGAAATACCTTTCTGTAGAAATACGGCTAGTGGCGGTAATATAATAGCTAGGATTATTGTTAAAAGTGACATATTAAAAAGTATGTTAGGTTCAAAAAATATTTCATTGTAGCTAAATGAAATATCTTGCCAAAACATAAGATCAAAGTATTCTCGCTAGAGAGCTATCCGGCAAAATGCTGTTCAATTGATGCCTGGGCGCATTTTACCTCCTTAAAATTTTATTGTCTTATTGTTATGACTTCTGCCCTAATTGGGGGTGACTTCATTTAGAGGAAAAGTATAGGCTTCCCCAAAGCGTAGAAAAAATTTCTCAGAAAATAGTAGAGTATCCCTTGCTTTCCTCTTATTGAAAGGGTAAGAATTCGGTTTTTTTAGCTAAAATGTTAGAAAAAAGGTATAAAACGAAACTTGGCACAGGATTTTCGTATACATGGTTGAACCTTTTAAACTTTTTTTATCTATGAGATTACTATCAGGAATTATTGCTGGAACATTAGCTGGAATCGCGGCAGGGGTATTAATGGCACCTGACAAAGGTGATAGCACCCGAAAAAAACTAAACAAAGAGGGCACGCGCGTTCGCTCTGATGTTGAAAAATCTTTAAATGAAGGCATTTACAACCTTTTAGATTCTGTTAGCCAAGCCATTGATGACTATTCTAAAAAGAGTCAGAAATCGCTGAAGCAAGCTAAGAAGAAGAAGCGATACATCAACTTCTAAGAAAATTAAATTTAAGTTAATTAGCAGCGCAAAATTTTAAGCGTCCTCTATTTTTTAAATGGCGGATTGTAAGCAAGAGAGATAAAAAAAGCGATCGATTGAAGACATTCATGAAATCTTCATTTTTTATATTTTTTGTCTTCTTGCGCTGTTAAGTTTTTTACCACTTAAGCGTACTATGAATTTTGATGTTGAGAACTTGTGGGGGCTAGTTACTGGTACGCTAGAAGAATGGGTTAAATCTTTTGTTGCGAGTCTGCCTAATTTAGTGATGGCCATTTTGGTCATTGTTCTATTTGTGCTTCTTGCCAAATTAGTCCGTAGCACAGTCGCTAAAGTATTACGCCGAGTATCAGCTAATGAGGCGGTCAACAATTTATTAGTCACTTTGATTAATGTTGCCGTAATTGTTACTGGAATATTTATTGCCCTAGGGGTTCTGGGGCAAAAAGATACAGTGGCTACCTTACTAGCGGGGGTAGGTATAATAGGCTTAGCGTTAGGTTTTGCTTTTCAGGATATTGCCGCCAACTTTATTTCAGGAATTCTTATTGCGGTGAGGCAACCGTTTAGAATTGGTGATACGATCGAAAGCGTTGACTACTTTGGTAAGGTGAGTGACATAAACTTACGTACTACAACTATTACTACTTTTCAAGGATTGGATGTATTAATCCCTAACAAGAACATTTTTGAGAACCCGGTAGTTAACTATACGCGAACGAAAGATCGGCGTGTTGACTTAGCAGTGGGAGTTTCTTACGGAGATGATTTAGAAAAAGTAAAAAAATTAACCGTAGAAACGCTTAGTGAATTAGATAGTATAGACCAGAGTAAAGACGTTACGCTGTTTTATAACGAATTTGGAGGTAGTTCTATTAACTTTACGGTTCGATTTTGGGCAAGATCGCCTAATCAACCTGATTTTTTACAAGCGCAGAGTGATGCCATTATTGCTATTCAAAAATCCTATGATCAAAATGATATTGTAATACCATTCCCAATCCGAACGCTGGACTTTGGAATAAAGGGCGGGGAAAAACTTTCGGAAATGACAATTAATCATCAGAATGGTCAACCGACCAATTAATCAACGTTAAATCAAACTTTTTACATTTAATTTTTTAAAACTATGAAAACGAATTTCAAAAAATTAGCTACTTACTTTTTCGCAGGAACATTTTCTTTAGCAGTATTTACTGCTTGTGACTCTACTCAGAACGCTACTAATGAGGCAGCTAATGAAACTGAAGAAGCTATGGAAGATGCCGGTAATGAGTTAGAAGAAGTTTCTAACAACTGGGAAGCTGAACAGGAAGAATGGGAAACCAAACTGAATGATAAAATTGGACAGCTAGAGCAAGATATGGAAAGCGCTACAGGTGAAGCTAAAGCAGAATACCAAGAAGAAATTGATGGGTTGAAGATCGAGCTAGATAACATTAAGAACTCTACTGCTGCTAGCTGGGCTGATATTAAAGAAGGTGTGAATGAATCCTTTAACAATCTTGAGAGAGAGGCTGAAGAAGTAGAAAATGAAATAGAGAACTAATAGCGACTGCTATTTACCAGTTTAAATGAGAAAAACAGGTCATCTTCGGATGACCTGTTTTTTTTGTTCCTCCCCATGGTTGAAAACATTAGCTTCTATGAAAGCCTCAATATATCAGATGCTATTTTAATAGTAACTCAGAACAAACGGCAGTTAAATATTTAGCTAATATAATTGAACTGTCGTAGTGTGCTTCATTGCAAGTTTAATTTATGTTTAATTTTCAAAAGTGGGTAAGTGAAAAGACTATTCGCCTACTGGTCTTAACTTTACAAAGTTTATCATCCCCCATGTCCAGAGCAAATGATGGCAATAAATTGATTATTCACGTGTTAGCAATAATCTATTTAGTTTCTATTACAGTTGTCAAGAAAGCTCAAATTGTGAGATAGAAGAAATGTCACTATATTATCGGCATTTGTGCGTAGAAGAAAGAAGTACTTCAGCGGTATTGCTCCCAAACTAGCTACTACAGATAAAACCTATCGATATGCCAACCCGAACTAAAGAACAGGTTAGAAATCATTACGAGGTAGAAAGAGCATTAGCTGATAAATTAAGAAAATCTAATCGGGAAGAGCGGAAACTACTATTCCGAGTAATGTACGACGAACTGTTTGAAAAGGTGCCTGATCACCCTCGCTTAACCAAGCGTTCCAATCCGGAAATCAATCTTAAGCGCAATAGAAATAAAATAAAAATGGTGCGCAATCTACTTAGTGAGCGAACTGTTTTTGCTGAATTTGCTCCGGGTGACTGCGAGTTTTGTTTCTACGTAGCTGACCACGTACAGCAAGTTTACGGAATGGATATCTCCGATCAAGCCGATCCCAATTGGGTTCGTCCCGACAATTTTGAGCTGATTGTGTACGATGGCTATGATTTAAATATGCCTTCGGGCACGGTTAATGTCATATTTAGTGATCAGTTTATTGAGCATTTGCACCCTGAAGATGTGCCCGAGCACTATGCTTTAGCCCATCAATTACTAGCTCGGGGCGGGAAGTATTCGTTTCGCTATCCGCACATCTATCGAGGACCAGAAGATATTTCGCGCTTTTTTACAGATACCCCTACCGGATTTCATCTGAACGAAAATACATTCACCGCTACCGTTGAGCAGTTGAAAATAGCAAATTTTAGTCATTATCAATGCTACTGGTTCTTATATGGTATTCGGGTTCCAATCCCTTTTGGAGTATTCCGTATGACCGAGCGATTGTTTAAAAACGTGCCAGCTCAATTCCGACGACGTATTGCTCCCTTTTTATTTCCTACTGTTCATGTAGTAGCTACTAAGTAAAGTGCATTAGTGATACTTATAGTATCACCGAAAATGGGAGTACTTTTCTATAGGGGGGAGGCGAGCGTATTTTGCATAATACTACGTACTGCCAGACAAGAACATCGATTCTCATCGCTATGGAATCTGGTATAGTACTTAGTCAGTTGTAAAAGTTTGCTTAGTAATCTCTGTTTAGAAAGTTTTATGATAATGTGCTAACTACATTCTCAAAGCATATACAATGGTTTATATAAAAGTTATTCTTCTTTTAGTTCTTTGCGGCATAAGTCATAATGTATTAGCACAGTCTTTATTCACTTTTGCTGAAGAAACCATAGAACCGGGCACAAAAATGCACGTAACTATTCCGATAGCTAGTGGTAAAGAATCTACCGTCATTCCAATAACAATTTTTCATGGTACCCAAGATGGTCCAACGCTAGGCATTACGGCGGGGGTACACGGCTATGAGTATCCGCCTATTATGGCCGCTCAGCAATTAATTGAACAAATTAATGTAGATCAGCTAACAGGCACTATCATTATAGTACAAATTGCAAACGTTCCTAGCTTTCTTCAGCGTTCTCCCTTTGTTAATCCAATAGATGGTAAAAACCTGAACCGGGTATTTCCGGGCGACGCTTTGGGTACGATGACTGAACAGATAGCAGAAATTATCACCACTCAGGTCATTGCCCGTTCCGATTTCTTCCTGGATATCCACGGAGGCGATGCATCGGAAGACCTAATGCCTTATGCCGCTTACTACGATAATGCTGAGCAAGTGAGTAGTTCTCAACAAGGAAAATTAATGGCTATTGCTCTAGGTTTTGATCATGTAATTAGGTTTAACACTAATGGTAAGGAGTACATGGAAGAAGACCAACCTAGCCTGTACTGCTCGGCTGAAGCATTTAAACGAAACATCCCCTCTGTTGATATCGAGTGTGGCAAACTCGGTAAGGCAACCCCATCATTAACGCATAAAATAGAACAAGGAGTACTAAATCTACTCCATCATTTACAGATGTTGCCTGACAAACTTCTTAGCGATTCTAACCAAAAAACCATACATATTGACCAGAGAATGTTTATAAGCAGTATACACCAAGGTATCTTTTATCCGGCCAAGTCAGCTGGAGCGTACGTTGTTGAAGGAATGAAACTGGGCTACATAACTGACTTCTTCGGACAGGTACTTGATACTATTTATGTCGATAAACCAGGAATTATTCTGCTAATAATAGGTACACCACCAGTAAATAAAGGGGAAACATTGGCGGTCATTGGAGAAATAGAATAATCTAATTTGCGGTCATGATCTAACCTTTACATATATCAAATAGTATACGTAGGTGAAATAATCACAGCTATGATCCGCTTACTATGCATTATCTTTTTAATTACTCCAATGAGTTCACAAACAATATTTGACTTTACCACGAATGCCGACATTCAAAATTGGAGGGTCGTAGATGATGGGGTGATGGGTGGAGTATCTTCGGGAAGGTTCACTGTGAATGAGGAGGGCTTCGGAGTTTTCGCCGGAGAGGTTTCATTAGAAAACAATGGTGGCTTCTCTTCCGTACGCTATCGCTTCAATCAACTGCCGATAAAATCACGTACGACTATTCGTATCAAATTGCGGGGTGATGGTAAAAAATACCAGTTTAGGGTGAAAGCTAATGCTAAAGACTACTATTCTTACATAGCCACTTTTATTACCTCCGGCGAATGGGAAGAAGTTGCCATCTCGCTAGCAGATATGTACCCGGCATTCAGAGGAAGAAAACTTGACCAACCCAATTTTCATGAAGACCACATGGAAGAAATAGCCTTTTTGATAGGGAATAAAAGGGAAGAAACATTTAAATTAATGATTGAGAAAACAGTATTAGAATAAGCTTATAATTTGATCCATAATGGCTAATGCAATTTTAAAGACTCAGCAAGCAGGGGGGAAGTTCGCCATCCAAGTAACATTGGTTACCGAACTCGTAGCACTTTGCCTATTATTGACCTTTCTGCTCTCATCTACCGGATCGCTCACTTATTTAGATGAGATTTTAGGGTCGATTAGCTTGCCTACTGTTATCGTATTCGTTTTTAGCACACTACTTTTTTCGTACCTGCTAGGGCGAAAACTAGCTGTAGACATACTTATGGAAGGGAAAAAGAGCTACTGGAAATGCTATACTACAGCTATTAGCGTAGTATTACTTTCAATTGGAGTAGCTTCTGCTTTCGCATTAATAAATCAAGCTATTGGGCATAGTCTGCCTGAAAATTGGCTTATCCTTTACGTAGCTAAACCTATAATTTGGATGGTTCCGATCAGCATTGTTCCCATATTGATTGCCGGAACTTGGTATAAAAATCAACTTAAAAAGATTAAGCAATGCAGCTAGGAATATCTTATTCATCTAAAGGTACCTTCTGAAAGAAAAATAAGAATGGAGAGCTCTCAATTAGATGATAGCGTAACTACTGATCACTGTAATGTCTGTAGGGTTTTCCCTAAGTGCTAACACTTCTAAAAAAAAGTACGCGGGCTAAAGTCTAGTAGTTACTTCGCTTCGACACAGACAGAATAAGTTAGCATCAAACAAAAAACCCGAAGACTTTCACCTCCGGGTTTTGCTTGGTTTACTTCTGCTTACTACGGATTATTTAGTAAAATAAATAATGGACGTTGGTTTGATTAGTTTAGCAGATATAATGAAATCGTATACTCCGTTTACTGTATCAGCAAGTAAGGCTAATGTTACTTATCCTAACTCACCTAAGATACTTTGACATGTTTGGGTTGTCTTTCCAGTAATGTTGAATGGGATTCGCCTTTATTTTTGGGTTTATGTGGTCTGAGAAAAGGCGATAGTTATTGAGTACAATACTAGCTGTTCACTATTCCTTAGAAAAAGCTATCCAGCCGTATTTCCTACGTATGTAATATTTTGCAGAAAAGGTAAGTATTTTGCTAAATAGTGGAGTAAACTCTATTATTTACTTTCCGTGCATAGATCACAATCTTCAAAACGGGTTTGAGGAGTATAATTTTATATAATAAAATTTGTCTGTCATTAGAGTTTAGAGTCACTCTCCGGTAAACCTAAATCGCTTTAATTAACAATTCATTGCTTAAGCAAGAATCTGGGCAGTATGGTCTTTGGTTTTGACTTTTTTGATAATGTCCGCAACCTTTCCTCCTTCATCGATCACAAATGTGGTGCGAACAGTCCCCATGTACTTTCGACCATACATAGATTTTTCTTGCCACACGCCGTACTCTTGATTTACGGTTTTATCTTCATCAGCGATTAAGGTAAAAGGTAATTCCTGCTTTTCAATAAACTTTTGATGAGATTTTACCCCATCGGGGCTGACTCCAATTACTTCGTAACCAGCCTGCTGAAGTTCAGTATAGTTATCCCGTAGGTTACACGCCTGGGCCGTACAGCCAGGGGTACTATCTTTCGGATAGAAGTACAAAACTACTTTCTTTCCTTTATAATCTGATAGCTTCACAGTTTCGCCATCCTGGTTAAGCGCTTCAAAATCAGGAGCAATATCACCAACGTGTAATTCCATCTTCTATACTTTGTTTTGTTGCGAAGATACGAGACTTGATCGAAATCTTAATGGCAGAAGACACTAAGTTTTCAACAATTATTAATAAAGCAAAGGGAAGCAAAACAGCCAATATTCATACAGTTTATTATCGTTAGTATTAGGCACTGGAGGGCTATGAGAAATTACAATCAAGAGTATAGCCGAGCAAATGGGTTGTAATTATCAGACATACTGCAGACTATCAGTTCGCCGGAGAGTTTTAGACTGAATTAATAAGTGATAGCAATGAGTAGAGGATAATCACTGGATGATTATCCTCTACTTAAATATTAAATTATTTTTTTATATATTAGTACATATATAATATTTTTCGTCTAATAAGAAAAAATTGTGAAAATTCTTGATCAATTAGTAGATTATGATAATGAAGCTTCAGTTGGCAACTCATTTAGAGATAAGCGATTTTCGTTTTTTAAATCAAAGATTGCTGCTCTAAATAAACCTATGAAGATACTAGATATTGGGGGCACTTTCTCATATTGGTCTAAGCGTGGATTTCAGGATAATCCAGACTATCATATAACACTCGTAAATATTAAAAGTAAAAAGTTGTCGTGCGAGAATATTATAACTGTAGAAGGAGACGCTACAAATTTAGTTGAGTTTCCAGACAACCATTTTGATCTTGTGTATTCCAACTCGGTAATCGAGCACTTATTTACTGAAGATAATCAGGTGAAAATGGCTAATGAAGTTAAGCGGCTTAGTAAATACCATTTTATACAAACTCCAAATTTATATTTTCCTATAGAACCCCATTATTTGATCCCATTTTTCCAATTCTTACCATTTCAATGGCGATTATTTATCATTACTAAAACTAAACTAAGCAAAGGAAAAAAAGTAAAAGACATTCGCTTTGCTAAAAAAAATATTCGCGAGAAGCGCCTATTATCTCTAAAGCAATTCAAATCTATGTTCCCCAACAGCAAGATATATAAGGAGAAGTTTTATGGAATAAATAAATCATTCGTTGCTCATAATCTACCCGATTGAACTTAATATGCTACTTAAAATTTTAAATATTTCTTAGCAGCTCTGTAAAGTAGGTAGATGATGAAGTATGTTATAGTTGTTCCGGTTAAGAACGAAAGTAGGTTTATAGAGAAAACTATTCAGTCAATTACCAGGCAGACAATTAAACCATTATTCTGCCTTTTTATCGATGACATGTCTACAGACTCAACAGCAGCTATTATCCAAAATTATAGCCGTCAGTTCAGTTACATGAAGTACCAAACTAATACTGCAAATAGCTCTCAAGATGAGTATCAATTGGGGGGGCATATTGTGAGGCTACTTCTTAAAGGAAAAAGAATAATTGATAGCTACCATATTGACTATGATTACTTAGTTAAGCTCGATGGTGATATCCAATTTGATGCTACCTTTATTGAGTCCATTTGGCAAAAAATAAAAGGGGATAACTACGGCATTGTCTCAGGTACACCTTATAGTATTCGTAAGCAGAAAAAGATTTATAATGACAGTCCTCCATGGCATTCTCGGGGCCAATTCAAGATTTATAATAAGGATTGTATAGAACAAATAGGTGGTCCACCAACTATGTTAGGTTGGGACTGCGCCGATAATATACGAGCGATTGAATTTGGGTGGAAAACGAAAGTATTTCAAGTACCGGAGTACCGAATGTCACGAGCCATAGGGGGAAAGTTCTCTTTGGCAAGAGGTCGTGTTAATCATGGTATCGGTGCTTACCAACTAGGGTATCATCCTATATACTTTATACTACGAACGCTGTACAACATGTTTGAGCCGCCTTATTTTATCGGCTCATGCTATATGCTTTATGGTTATGTGAATTCAGTATTTACTAGCGATAAGAAGAGTTTAACTTCTAAGCAGGTCAAGATATTAAGAAGACTTCACTGGCGTCATTTTAGAAAAAAAGTAACCTATCAATTAGAGAGGCCTATTTCTGTAGTAAAAGAGGTAAGCCTAAATAAACTTCAAAATACATAAATACTATTTGTGCAAACCTTTATATTTTATATAAAGCAGCAAGAATAGATAAGGAATTTAAAGGGGGAGGTAGGAGCGACTTCTACTTTAAAATATCTATTGTTACAAAAGCTGATTATTGTGAAGATGAAGCCTCTATTAAAACTACTGTTCCTTCACTCACTAAATCATAAAGTTCTACTACATCAGCGTTCTTCATACGAATGCAGCCGTGAGAAGCCGGTTGGCCAATCAATCCTTCTTCAGGAGTGCCGTGAATATAGATGTAGCGAGAGAATGAATCTACTCCTTTTCCCTTATTTTTGCCTGGTTCCAGTCCGGTGAGGCGTAGAATGCGGGTAGTTACGTCATCTTCTTCTAAGTTAGTATCATCAGTGTAAATTGTAGCGGTTCGCCCGGTGTTGATACGACTTCTAAAGATTGTTCCAAGCGGAGCACCGTTGCCAAACTTACTAATCACTTTATGTTTACCCAGCGGAGTTTTATTGCTTCCGGCTTGGCTACCAATACCATACACCGAGGTGGACACAGGATACTGCTTCAACGGCCGATCATTTTCTATTAAATATAATTTCTGATCAGCTACCGAAACTTTAATAAATTGTTCTGGCTGATCTTGGCTGTAAGTAGATAAAGAACAAATCAGTAGACCGCTAATTATTATCAATACTTTCATTAGAACCTTCTATCTTTGGATTTAGTAAGAACTTCGTTTGTGATATGCTTACTTCAAAAACTATACAAATCTACATAATACTATGAATACAAATCCGATCATTATCTTCGGAGCCAGTGGTTTTGGTAAAGCTGCCTTAGAAATTTTTCAGTCTAACCAAGTAGTGGTGTACGGATTTCTGGATGATGATGAAAAACTGCACAATACTGAAATTAATGAAGTAACGGTACTGGGTAACACCGAAGATCACGGTTTTTTAAAACTCATTGGTAAAAAGTGTGATGCGTTTGTAGCCGAAACTGAGCAGAGTGTTCGGAAGAAATATTTTAAAATGCTGAATGAGAAGCGAAAAGTAATGCCGGCTAATGCTATCCATTCTCAAGCGGTTATCTCCAGTAATGCTCACTTTTCTTACGGTATTTTCGCCAATGCCGGAGTAACAGTGGGTAGCTTTGCTAAAGTGGGACAAGGCTGTATTCTACAGAGTAATTCGGTAGTAGATTATGAGGCTACGCTGGGTGAGTATGTTCACTTAGGGGCCGGGAGCGTAGTTCATTCGGGAGCTACAGTAGAAGATAACGTCTTTATTGGAGCGGGGGTGACCATTGCCGGGCCGCTTACCGTGGGAAAAGGTGCCCGGATTGGAGCAGGTTCGGTTGTGGTAGAACCAGTAAAGGCCGGCGCGACGGTGTTTGGAAATCCGGCAAAGCCAATTTAGAACTATAGAACCCTCCTACTAGTGTTCATTAATGAAACCGACCTAATTTACCGAAATGATGGTTCCATCTATCATTTAGGACTTCATCCCGAACAGGTACCGGATATAATCTTCACGGTAGGTGATCCCGAACGAGTACCAATGGTGAGTCAATGCTTTGATACGGTAGAAACTCAAGTGGCTCACCGAGAATTTGTCTCTCACATTGGCCGAATCGGTAATCGTTCGGTCATGGTGATTAGCAGTGGAATGGGAACCGACAATGTAGAAATTCTGATGACTGAGTTAGATGCGCTGGTTAATATCAATGCAGAAACTCGCCGACCGAAAGAGCCAATACGTTCGCTAACAATTATCCGATTAGGTACCTCGGGAGCATTGCAACCAGATATTCCACTAGATAGTATACTAATTAGTCAGGCTGCTGTTGGGTTGGATACATTAATGCAGTTCTACTCTTACACTACGCCACCATCGCTTCATGATGCAGTCGTGAAATTAAAATCGGCCCTTAATTTAGAATTCACTCCTTATGCTGCTGAAGCTGATGCTGAATTGATCGCAATATTTCAAGCGCAGTTTCAGTTGGGTAATACGGTTACCTGTCCTGGATTCTACGCACCTCAAGGTAGGCAGCTAAGGTTGGCTAGCCGACAAAATCAACTTTTAAAAAAATTGACAAACTTTCAGTTTACCTCGGGTAAGCTTAGCAATATGGAAATGGAAACCGCTGGATACTACGCTTTAGGACAGCCTCTGGGGCACCGAATGCTAAGTGTAAACGCTATTTTAGCTCACCGGGCTACAAAAAAATTCTCAACCAATCCGCAAAAAGCTATTCAGGGGATGATTGGGCAGGTGCTAGCGGAAGTATCAGCCTTATAAGTCGAGGGAGAAAACCATATCTATTTCAATTTAATTTCGTAAAAGCATAAAGATTAAAAGATTTACTATTTAAACGATAAATGATATGAGTAAACCATTAGAAATTACCGATAGCAATTTTAATGAAATTATAAATTCTGATCAGCCAGTACTAGTTGATTTTTGGGCAGAGTGGTGTGGTCCTTGTAAAATGATCGCTCCCGTGGTAGATGAATTAGCCACCGATTATGATGGCAAAGCGGTAGTAGGAAAAGTAGACGTAGATTCTAACCCGGAAGTAGCTGGGAAATTCGGCATCCGTAGTATTCCTACCTTACTAGTATTCAAAAACGGTGAAATTGTTGACAAGCAGGTTGGTGCTGTGAATAAGAGCGTACTTTCTCAAAAACTAGATGCCCAGTTAGCTTAATAATGTAATCGGGATCACTTCTTTTTATACTAAATGCAAGCATTTCAATTAGATTTTTTGAAAAGTTCGTAACAAAATGTATCATTGCGTAAAGAAAGTTTAATTAATGCTATACCTATTCTCTGCCACCAATGAAAAGTTAATCGCTGCTCGCCGCTGCGCGTGCTGGTTTTGGTGTTGTCAGATGCCTTTTCTTAACCGGAAAGCCATTAGGTATAGATTAAGTATTCCTGAATAATTCATCAGAGAAAATTACTTAAAATAGACTCAAAGCCTTTCCGTCAGGAAAGGCTTTTTTTTTACCCAATCTTCTAAACAATGCAGAGTTTTAGAACTGAAATTGAAAATCCCGTCGTAGAGCGCGACATTATTGACTTAGAGCGAAAAATCCGCCAGTTTAAAGAAGGGAAAATTGATGATGACCGCTTTCGTAGCTTACGGCTAGCCCGTGGTGTGTACGGTCAACGTCAGCCCGGCGTACAAATGGTACGCATAAAATTACCGTTTGGCCGACTTACTCCCCAACAATTGCTACGGATTGCTGATGTTTCGGATGAGTACGCCAGTGGTAATCTACACCTCACCACCCGCCAAGATATTCAGATTCACTACGTCAGCCTAGATCGTACTCCTGAGCTATGGGCGCAGCTAGAGAAAGATGAAATCACTTTGCGGGAGGCTTGTGGAAATACAGTTCGCAATATCACGGCTTCTCCCAAGGCGGGCATTGATCCTGAAGAACCTTTTGATGTTTCTCCTTACGCTCAGGAAATGTTTAAATACTTCCTGCGAAATCCGGTTTGCCAGGAGATGGGACGTAAATTTAAAATTGCGTTTTCTTCTAGCGAGAAAGATTCTGCCTTTACGTTCATTCATGATATTGGGGCAATTCCGAAGGTGCGCACCGTGGATGGAAGAGAAGAACGCGGATTTAAGATTTTATTGGGTGGTGGTTTAGGTGCTCAACCCCACTTGGCCCAGGTGGCGTATGAGTTCTTATCCGAAGACCAACTTATTCCCTTCACTGAAGCGGTACTACGGGTATTTGACCGCCACGGCGAACGAAATAAGCGAGGCAAAGCCCGAATGAAATTTTTGCTGCAATCGCTCGGACTAGAAGCATTAATGAAGCTGGTAGAAGAAGAGCGGACAGCACTGAAAGCTAAAACTTATCGTGTAGACACAACTCAAGTGCCGACGCATCAGCTGCCTGAAGATATCAATCTGGTGGAAGCCAAAATTCAGGATGAAGCGGCTTATGCTCTCTGGAAGGCCACAAACGTATTCGAGCAGAAGCAAACTGGGTTTTACGGAGTGTTTATTAAAGTGCCTTTGGGTGATATTAGTACTTCTACTGCCCGAAAATTAGCCACGGTTGTAGACTGGTTGGCATCCGACGACATCCGAATTACGATTAATCAGGGGTTACTACTGCGCTACGTGCGTCCCGAAGCATTGCCGGCACTGTATACTTCTTTAAAAGAGCTAAACTTAGCCGATCCGGGTTTTGATAGCGTAGCCGATATCACAGCTTGCCCCGGAACCGATACCTGTAATCTGGGAATTTCGAATAGTACCGGAGTTTCTTCTGCCTTAGAAAAGGTCATTGTTGAAGAATATCCTGATCTGGTAAAGAATCAAGATATCAAGATAAAAATTAGTGGTTGCCCTAACTCTTGCGGTCAGCACGGTATTGCCAGTATTGGGTTTCACGGAAGCTCACTGAAAGACAAACAGAAGCGAGTTGTTCCCGCCTTGCAAGTATTGCTAGGTGGTGGAGTAGATGGTAACGGACAAGGTCGAGTAGCTGAAAAGCTGTTGAAAACCCCTAGCAAGCGTGCTCCACAAATACTAAGAACTCTGTTTGATGATTACGAAGAAAACCAACTAGATGGCGAGTACTACGCTGATTACTATCAGCGACAGGGTAAAATGTACTTCTATCATTTACTAAAACCACTCACCGAACTGGATGAAATAGCCACTGATGAATACTTTGACTGGGGGCATGCTCAAGAAAACTTTAAAGTAGAAGCGGGGGTAGGTGAGTGTGCTGGAGTGATCATCGACTTAGTAGCCACTTTATTTTACGAGGCAGAAGAAAAACTAGGTTGGGCCAAGGAAAATTATCAAGGACAACGCTACGCTGATGCCATTTATCACGCTTACAATACATTCGTAGTAGGAGCTAAAGCTATGTTGTTATCCAACGACGTAAAGACCAATACCCAAATGAGCATTATTCGCTTGTTTGACGAACACTTCGGTCAGCATAAACTACTCGGACTAAAAGATTCTTTTGAGGATACTGTGCTACAGCTGAATAAAGTAGAGCCTAGTGCTGATTTCGCCAAAGCATACTTGCAGCAGGCTCAAAATTTTCTAAAAAAAGTTCAGCAGGTACGCCAAGAACAACTTACCGTTTCGACATCATGAGCAAAGTATTACTAACGGCTACGGTCAGCAAAGTGCCTCAGTTGACTTTGGTAGGAGCAGGACCCGGCGATCCGGAATTAATTACGCTTAAAGGAATGCGAGCTTTGCAGGAAGCGGATATCGTGCTGTACGATGCGCTGGCTAACGAGGAATTACTACAGTACATTCGCCCCAATATTCCGAAAATTTACGTAGGGAAGCGAGGCGGTAGAAAGTACAAATCTCAAGAAGAAATTAATGAACTGATCGTTCGCTGTGCAGAGAATTACGGTCACGTAGTTCGGCTGAAGGGTGGCGATCCGTATATTTTTGGGCGAGGCCACGAGGAGCAAACCTACGCGGAAGCGCAGGGCGTATCCGTTTCGGTAGTACCGGGCATTAGTTCCGTTTATTCGGTTCCGGCACTACAATCTATTCCTTTAACTAAGCGAGGTGTCAGCGAGAGTTTTTGGGTAATCACTGGCACCACCCGCCACGGCGCGCTATCGCAGGATGTAGCCTTAGCCGCTCAATCTACCGCTACAGTTGTCATTCTGATGGGTATGCGGCAACTGTCTAGAATTCAGAATGTCTTCGAGGGCTATGGTCAGCAACATACTCCGGTAGCCATTATCCAGAATGGTTCACTACCCGAGGAGAAGATTGGTATAGCTACCGTAGCCACTATGGTTGACATGGCCGAAGAAGAGAACTTGGGATCACCGGCAATTATCGTGATTGGCGAAGTAGTACGGGAGCATAAAGTTCCGGCTTGGGTGAAAGAGGTGGTGCAGTACGCTTGAACAGTTAATAATAGGTAAGCGGTAAATGAAAGGCACGAAGTCCATAAGCTCGGTATCAACTCTGTAAAAAACTAAGGTTACTTAGTAATCAGCTATTCGGTAATTTAGCAATCTAACCCTGCTATTTACTTCTATTAATAGCCTGAAGGATATCGCTCTGGATATCTTCTAGATGCTCTAAGCCTACCGAAACCCGAATTAAACCAGGGGTAATACCTACTTGAGCCTGCTCTTGTTCGGATAGTTTAGAATGGGTAGTAGAGGCCGGATGCGTGCAAATACTGCGGGAATCACCAAGGTTTGCAGTAAACGATAGCATCTCTAGTGCGTTAAGAAATCTTTTTCCCCGATCAAGTCCCCCTTTCAACTCAAACGTAAGCAGCCCTCCGCCCATCCGCATTTGCCGTTGGGCTAGTGCATGCTGAGGGTGCGAGGGCAAAAAGGGGTACTTCACGCTGATTACCTCAGTTTGTTCTTCCAGAAACTGAGCTAAACGTAACGCACTCTGGCAGTGCCGTTCCATACGTACTGAGAGGGTTTCCAGGCTTTTGGATAAAATCCAGCCGTGGAAGGGCGACATAGCTGGGCCGGTATGTCGGGCTAGAAAGCGTACTTCATCAATCGCTTCTTTTTTACCCAATACTGCGCCCCCAATAGCGCGCCCCTGCCCATCAATAAACTTCGTGGCCGAATGGGTCACCAAATCAGCTCCCCAGTCAGTTGGGTTTTGCAAGTAAGGAGTGGCAAAGCAATTATCTACATTGAAAAGTAGCCCACGCTGTTTTGCTAACTTTCCCAGTGCTTCCAGATCCAGTAGATCCAACCCCGGATTAGAAGGGGTTTCCACAAAAATCATTTTAGTAGTAGGCTGAATAGCTTCCGCCCATTTACTCAGATCGGCGTGAATATCGACGTAAGTATGGCTGATATTCCACCTCGGGAGTAAACCCGTCAGAATTTGATGAGTAGAGCCAAATAGTGAGCGGGAAGCTACTACATGATCACCAGCCTTTAGGAAGGAGGCAATACTAATAAACATAGCGGCCATTCCCGATGCGGTAGCTATTCCGGCTTCGGTATTTTCCAGCAGACAAAGCTTTTGAATGAACTCATCGTTATTTGGGTTAGAAAAACGGGAGTAAATATTTCCGTCCAGTTCGTTGGCAAACAAGGCACGCGCCTGTTCAGCATCGTCAAACACAAAACTAGAGGTAGCAAAAATTGGTACGCTATGTTCTCGGTGTTGGCTCCGTTCCGCTTGAGTGCGGATAGCATTGGTCTCGAAATGGTATTTTTTTGTAGGCATCTGATTTCAGGAACTAGGGTGAATTTTAAAAGAATAAGTAATCTCGGCCGTTTTTTCCAGAGTCTTGGTCACTGAGCAGTACTGCTCCATAGAGAGATCAATTGCTCGCTTTACTTTGCCTTCATCTAAATTTCCGTATAAATCATAAGTGATATGAATTTTGGAAAATAAAGCGGGTACCTTTCCTTCTTCACGCGTTCCTTTTAGGGTGAATTGGATATCTTCTAGGGGCTGTCGTTGTTTTTTCAGGATACTGATAACATCCATCGCGCTACAGCCACCTAGTGAGGTAAGCAGTACTTGCATGGGGCGCATTCCCAAATCCTTCCCACCTACGTCGGGCGAGCCGTCCATTTGCAGGGTAAGTCCCGCCTCATTCGTTGCCTCTAAATGGGTGGCATCGTTTAACCGCTTTATTTTTATTTGCATTCGGGTTGGTTATTGGTGAAATTTTTGAAAAATTGGTGGTCAAATTAGTAGTAATCACCGCAAAACGAAAATGAATATGAAAGAAATTACTGTAGAAGAACTTAAAGCCATGCAGGAAGCGGGCGAGGAGTTTCAACTAATTGATGTACGGGAGCCTCACGAGTACGACGAAGCCAACCTCGGCGGAGAGCTTATTCCGCTGGGGCAGCTACCGGAACACGTAGATGAGGTGAAAAAAGACCGAAAAGTGATTATGCAGTGTCGTAGCGGTAGCCGTAGTGCCAATGCGGTAAAGTACTTGGAGGGCAACCACGATTTTGACAACCTCTATAATTTAAAAGGAGGAATTCTGGCCTATCAGGCTATGGAGAATCAATAGTTTACTTGGGTAGACTCTTCCGTAATTCAGGCTCAGCAGTTTGTTCGGTCGACTGGCTCAGCGGCTTAGGGTCTACACTTTTATCTACCTGAGACTCATCCTCGCGTTCCTGGATAACCCGTTCGCGCGTATTAGATAGTAAATCGCTTAACTTATCAAAGCTTTGAATATACATCAGGCTAATGCCTTGAGTAGTATTGAAATCCTGATTAAGGGGGTTCGTTAGCGAGTTAAAATTATTACGATTGTACATCTTCACCCGGTAGCGGCCATCATCGGTAAGTAGGTATTCTACGCTCACATCGCCAATCACCGTGGCCGCATTGGTGTTGTTGTTTAAGTCAGTAAACCCGCCATCACGAGTTACGCGGAGTCTGCCATCTAGAAAAGAGTACGATAGCCGGAGCTGAAAGGTATTAAAGCGATCGTTGTCAAAGCTTCCTAGGTCTACATCTATTTCTAAATTTTCATCTACCTGACTTAGCCAATAGCTGAATTGGTTAGAAAGTAGCTCACTCACACTACTCCCCACTGAGCCACCTACATCAAACGAGCCTTGTTCGGAAAATTGGCGTAACACAATCAGGCTAAATACCTGCCGATTAAGTTCCTCCTGATCGTAAGCTACAGTGTTGTTTAAGGTTTCTACCGCCGTTCTTAGCCAGAGATTATTTTGGGGATAGTTAAGGATATTAATATCGAAGTCAATGTCGGGCGACATTAAATCTCCAGTAAGTTCCAGCACTACTTCAGTAGGATAATTGCGTCGCACTTCATCATTATCTCGCTGGTTAGGGTCAACCACTAATGGAGCCAAAGATGCCACTTGGGCGTAAGTAGCTTGAATATCGAGCACTCCCCCGTATGGGTCGCCCAACCAAGCAATACTACTACCCGGTTCAATATTAAATTCTTTGTTAATAATATTATAGAGGGTAAAATTGTACCCACCTTCCACAAAGCGAAGGTCGCCAAACATGGTAAAATCTCCCTGAGAACTGATGAGCATTTGCAGTTGTCCTTGGGCTCTTCCTCGAATGATATCCCCCGTTTTTACATCGAAGATAATCTCACCGTAAGCATCAGGGGTGACTTCAATATCTAAATCCAGATTTAAGCCAGTCAGGTTTAATTTATCAATTTCATTCTCAGTCGAAAGTACAGAGTCTGTTTTTACGAAACTAATAAAATCAGATTGCTCTACCCCCTCAATTCCACCTACCGGGATGTAGATCTTAGATCCCTTTTCGGTCTTAGCTCGAGCAGTAATATCCAAGTTGTCAATAGATCCTAACAACGAGACTGTTCCGGTAGCGTATCCTCTCCCGTAGAACATATCGTTATCTTGCAAGGTTGTATTCAGTACTGCTACGTTACTGAGCGAGCCGTTTAGGTCAAGTACAAAGTCGCGAAAGCCATCGTGGAAAATACCACCATTGAAAATAGCAGTTTGGTTGCGCTCATCTCTAAAAGCCAGGTCTTCTACCCCAATGGTATTAGCATCAAAGAAAATTCCCCCGTCGAAATTATATCGCGTATTTAAGTAGTTGACTCGAATATGACCGTCGGCCAGTGTGCCCTTGCCCCGCAAGATAGGATAGTTTAAGCGTCCGGTGATGTTGATAGTACCATTTATTTTGCCCTTGAGCTCTGTAAAAATATCATCCACGTAGGGCTCAGCTACTGTAATAGAAGCTCCCCGAAGACTCGCCTTCAGATCTAATTGATCTTCTTCCTGCTTAGAATCATACGTGCCGTTAACGGAAATAACGCGTTGCCCATCGCGGTTGACCATGACATTTAAATTCAGATTCTGCCGCTGATTGTTCCATTTGGCCAATCCAATAATATTTCCGACTTCAAAAGTATTAATTGTGAAGTTGTTTACTGCAATCTCACTATCTAAGATTAAGCTTTGAAGCGTATCTGCCGGGTTAGTAAGCACACCCTTTAAGTCTATAAACCCATTAACTTCTCCTTCGTATTCCTCCTCTAAAAGAGGGTTAAGATTTGCTACTTGAAAGCGGTTGATATTGACGGTTAATTGCTTATCCGGACTCGCAGAGATTGTGCCTATTGCTGATATTTCTTGCCGAAGGTCATCAGTGCCGCTAAATACCTTAAATTGCTCAAAGATTATATCCTGATTAGAGATCAAGATTTGATTCTGAGGCGAAAATTTCCAGCTCTGATCCAGTACCTGCAAGTTAGAAGGCTGAAAGCGGATTAGCGTACTGTCTGTTAGGAACTCTACCTCCCCAAGCAGATTAGCGTAGTTATCTGTGCCCTGTCGACGAATATACTGCTGAAAGTCGATGTGTTCGCCACTCCAAATTGCCTCGATAGATAGGTCTTCCATTGGGGCTTGTAAGTTACTGGTAGCAATATCCTGGCGGGCTGACTCCATATAAAGCATAGCCAGTACGCTAGTACTATCTACTATTTTTGAAGTGGTAAATTCCACGCTATTGTCGTAGAAATAATGGTCGCGGAACTGTAAGGTATCAAAGGTAGAGTGAACACTAAAAATATTGGTATAGCCGCCGATGAGCCGCCCATCAGCTTCAAAGTTCTGAGATAAAACTATTTCAGGAGCAAACATCTGTAACAAAGGATTGGCATCTTTAAGCTCCAATTGGTAGGCAATTTCATAAGACTGATCCTGATAATGCTGCACTGGTTCTACCTGGCGAGCGGCATAGTATGCATCTAGCTCCTCCTTATCATTCCTGAAAATTAGTTGATATTCTTTAGCCAGCTTTTGAATATCACTAACTAGCGTGGTGAACTTGAAGTTACCTGTAAGTTCAGCCTTAACGCGCTCAGTTTGTACTCTTACCTGACGGGAAAGGCTATCAAAGTCTGATTGGAATCGGAGAGAATCGATGAATAGCTTACGATCATCGTAGGCAATATAAAAGTCATCGAAGGCCGCTCGTCCACTAAGTTCGTCTACTTCCAACCCCCGAGTGTCAGCATCAATTTTTGTGCTTAAAAATAGATATTTATCTGATAGGTTTAACTTATGAAAGAAGGCGGTGTCTAGTTCGGCAGCTAGTTTAATACGCTCTTCTCCTTTCCTAAAGTCTAGTGTTCCATCTGCGGTGAAGCGTAGATTGGGATCATCAATGGTAAGTTTCCCCTCAAAGAAAGAGCGGGCCAATCGAGCATCAGTAGTAATATTATGATACGTATACTGATTGAGACCGAGGTAGTCAAATTCAGCCTCCAAATCAAAGCGAGCTTCCTCTGCGGTCACCCCCTCTCCTTCAATGTATCCCCGAAAGCTGGTTCGCTGGAGTAGGTCAGGTTCATCGGTTAAAGTGCCTAAGTCAAAGTCCTTTAGCGATAAGCTTCCCGAATATATTGGGATGTTCTCTAACTTAAGATTAATATCAGACTCTACATTGCCTAATTGGGTTGCAAACTGACCATTAGCTACAAAGTCGTCAGGAAAACCTAAAAACTCAGCACTGAAGCTAACTATACCAAATTTTTCTACAGTGCGGTAGGCTTCATTATTGTTTACATACTGCTTAAGGTCAGCGGCACTTACCCAAGAGTTTTTGAGCTGAAGGTCGGTGAAGGCCTCTTTAATTTCAGGTAGGCCATCGAAGCTTACATTACCAACTAGTTGACTGGCAGTGCCGAACGAGAAAATCATGTCGCTCAGCGTAAAATCGCTAACTTGCCCCCTGAAGTTTCCTGAAACTCGGTAAGAATCATTGTACTCCAGTAGGGTAGGAGCGAAGCGAGCCAAATCTTCAGCATGTAGCTCAGAGTCCTTTATATTGGCTATCAGGGTTACACTATCGTTAAAATAGTCTAAGCTGGCTTTGGTTCGATAGTTAAAGACTAGTGAATCGCGCAAGACTGAGTT
>NZ_JBARYM010000019.1:0-10065 GCF_049647865.1 Tunicatimonas sp.
GCCAGTGTTATTGGGAATTATGTTAGATGCGGGCTTTCCTATGTCAGTGCCAATACTGTTGTGTTTAGCGTTCGCAGTCGCAGCGGTGGTTCCTCTAATATTTTTAGTCCGTTTACAGCAACGGGAAGTAATGATGCCGCGCTAAAAGTTGTGTTCGTTAATCATGCGGTACACCAAACGGGTTAGCTTGGGTTCAGCTTCTCCGGCAATCTGAATAATTTCTTGCACACTAACGGGTTCTAGTTTGTCGGGGTCGCCAATGTCGGTAATGATTGATGCCGCAAATACTTTCATGCCTTGGTGCTTGGCAACGATAACTTCGGGAACGGTTGACATGCCCACCAAGTCAGCACCAATGGTACGAAGAAAACGGTACTCGGCTCGGGTTTCCAGATTGGGACCGGGTACCGCAACGTATACTCCTTTATGAATTCGGTAACCTTCTTCCTTCGCAATTCGCCAAGCGGCATGAATCATTTCTTGATCATAGGGCTCACTCATGTCGGGGAAGCGAGGACCGAATTCATCCCAATTAGGACCCGTTAGCGGATTAGCGGTTTGTAAGTTAATGTGGTCATCAATTAGTACTAAATCCCCCTTGTTATAAGATAGATTCATAGCACCAGCTACACTCGATACGTACAGTGTTTTGATACCTAACTTGTGCATTAACCGTACGGGGTAGGTAATCTGTGGCATAGAGTAGCCCTCGTAGTGGTGAAAGCGCCCCTGCATGGCTAAAACACGTTTGCCCCCTAGCGTTCCGTAAATTAATTTCCCCGAATGAGTCTCTACCGTACTCACCGGAAAGTGAGGAATATCGGCGTAAGAAAAGACGTGATCAACCTCAATTTCTTTGGCTAATCGACCTAACCCAGTTCCTAAGATAATGCCTATTTCGGGTTGCTCAGTAATATGCTGAGATACGTATTCGTATGTTTCAGAAAGGTGCTTTAGCATAAGTAGATAACTTTAGGAGTTGTTAAATAGATAATAATAAAATACTTTTTACCAATTGCTTTAAGCACTACGATCTGAAAGTTGGTCTTGAAGATAGGGTAAAAGGTTAGGTATATTTGACCAATGGCCGTGGACTTTAGTAAGAGAGAACTCGGCAAATAATTCCTCTCGGTACCAGCCTAGCTGTCTCGTTTTCTTAATCATCTCCTGGTGATCAGCACTACCATACGCATACTGCACCATTGCATTCCGATTTTTCCACAGACTGAACGTAGCCTGCTGTATCAACGGAAGCTCACCAATCCCTTTTGAGAATAATAAACCCACCTGATGTTGCCCTAGTCGGTCACTAACCCTAGGTACACTTTTCCAGAAACTCCATAGTTTTTTAGGATGAATAGTAGCCCGGGTAACCACCGCTATTGGCCCATTGGTAGATGAAGGTTGCTGTACCAAAAATGGTTGCTGCTGTTGCCAGGTGCCTCTCACTTTTGTGGTATTAAGATAGGTGGTCCAACGTTGAATCGTATTAATAAAGACCTGATAGCAGTATGGATGATGTTTAAAAAATGCCTCAGCAGACGCTTGATCTTCCCATACCGATAATAAAGCGTAGGTGCTAGTATCGGGAACAACGCTAAATCCGTTGCCGCTTCCGCTCCCCAGTAATTTATAAAAGTGGAGACCAGGTACTGATTTGAGAATACGATTAGCGTCTTGCATCTGACGCATCGCCCACCATTTTTGCTTAAGCCCTTTAAATTTAAGAAAAGTGACGGTGGTAACCTGATGATGTACTGATGCCAACAGAAGAAAGTGTGTAGATAAAAAAGATAGCAGTACGTTATTATACTGCTATCTGTTAACACCTTCATAAACGAACTGTTTAAAATTCGCTGAGGGTTTGCTCAATAATATCGCAGCACTCGTGCAACTGCTCTTCGGTAATAACCAAAGGGGGAGCAAAGCGAATGATATTGCCGTGGGTGGGCTTGGCTAGCAGTCCATTCTCCTTCAGCTTTAAACATATGTTCCAGGCCGTTTCACTCTCCGGATCATCGTTAATTACCACCGCATTTAGCAAGCCCTTCCCCCGAACTAAGCTTGCTATATCATACTTGTCAGTTAATTGTTGCATTCGCTCCCGAAAAACCTGACCGAGTTGTTCGGCTTTGTCAGCCAGATTTTCATCTATTACTACTTGAAGGGCAGCCATCGCTACTTCGCAAGCCAAGGGATTCCCGCCGAAGGTTGAGCCGTGCTCGCCCGGCTTGATAGTAAGCATAATTTCATCGCTAGCCAGTACGGCTGACACCGGAAATACCCCTCCCGATAGGGCTTTTCCTAAAATCAGAATATCGGGCTGAAAACCTTCGTGCTGGCAGGCAAACAATTTTCCGGTACGGGCAATACCGGTTTGCACCTCGTCGGCAATAAACAGCACGTTATGCTGCTGGCATAGCTCGTAGGCTTGCTTCAAGTATCCGGCATCGGGCACTACCACTCCGGCTTCGCCCTGAATAGGTTCAACCATAAAACCCGCTACGTTAGTATCCTTCAGCGCGTTTTCTAAAGCCAATAAATCATTGTACGGAATAATTTCGTAACCCGGCATGAACGGGCCAAAACCGGCAGTACTACTCGGGTCGGTAGAAGAAGAAATCGCTCCTAAAGTGCGCCCCCAGAAGTTTCCTTCCACAAAAATAATTTTAGCCTGATTAGCTGGAACGCCTTTCACTTCGTACGCCCATTTTCGGCACAGTTTTACCGCCGTTTCACCACCTTCAACGCCGGTGTTCATCGGCAGTACGCGGTCGTAACCGAATAGCTCGGTAATAAATTTTTCGTAGCGTCCGAGTGTATCGTTATAGAAAGCGCGAGAGGTCAGCGTGAGCTTCTGAGCTTGTTCAGTAAGCGCCTGAACAATGTGCGGGTGGCAGTGCCCCTGATTCACCGCGCTGTAAGCGGAAAGGAAATCGTAGTACTGTCGGCTTTCCACGTCCCAAACCAGTACTCCTTCCCCACGGGAAAGAACTACAGGTAACGGATGATAGTTGTGCGCGCCGTATTTTTCTTCCAGCGAAATGGCTTCAGAGGAAGTTAATGTTGTTTCAATCATAACTTGTCTTAAGTATTATGAAGTTTTGGGTTTAAAGTTCTAAGTTCAGCAACTTTAAACCCAAAACTAAAAACGCAAAACTTAGGTGTTGTGAACTATTACTTTACAAATTTGCTTAATACTCAAAGAAAAACAAATAGATGAATTTTTCTTTCTAAAGAGAATTTTAGATATTTGCAACCCTGAATTTAGAAGACGAGAAAAATTTAAGATATGTCTAAGGTTTGTCAGATTTCCGGTAAGCGCCCCCGCGTGGGAAATAATGTATCCAAGGCGAATAATAAAACCAAGCGGAAGTTTTCCCCTAACTTACAACGTAAGCGGTTTTATTTGCCCGAAGAAGATAAGTGGGTTACCATTCGCGTAGCAACCTCTACGTTGCGAACAATTAATAAGAATGGCATCACTGCTGTGCTGAAAGAAGCCCGAGCCAAAGGAACCGCGCAGATCTAGCAACTATTAACGATTACCGACTATGGCAAAGAAAGGAAAAGGCAACCGCATTCAGGTAATTCTGGAATGCACCGAACATAAAACAAGTGGTCAACCCGGTACTTCCCGTTACATCACTACTAAAAATCGGAAGAATACTCCCGAACGAATGGAGCGAAAAAAGTATAACTCTGTTCTGAAAAAATATACTGTTCACAAAGAGATTAAATAATTATGGCTAAGAAAACCGTTGCAACGCTACGATCAAACACCGGGAAAGGCTATGCCAAAGTAATTAAGGCGGTGAAGTCAGATAAGACTGGAGCTTATACCTTTAAAGAAGAAATGGTTCCAGTAGATAACGTGAAAGAACACTTCAAGAAATAAAATTTCTCTGTTTTATCGCAAAGTACTTTAGCCCCTTGAGGGCTTTTTTTGTATATTTTTATCTGGGCTAAACCTAATGAATTAAGCACGAAGATTATTTTCATCTATGTTTCTGGTTGTTGAGGAATTACGCAACTAATAATTTTAATCCTGAAACTTGTCTAAGACAAACTATCAATTTTCTACTATTCACTATCACTTGACATGGCACTTTTTGGTTTATTCTCTAAAGATAAAAAGGAAACCCTAGATAAGGGACTGGAAAAATCGAAGCAAAGTTTCTTTGAGAAAATGAGTAAAGCGGTTGCGGGAAAAGCTACCGTTGATGAAGAGGTACTGGATGAACTAGAGCAGATTTTAGTAACCAGCGATGTGGGTGTAGACACCATGGTGAAAATTATAGATCGCATTGAAGCTCGCGTTGCTCGCGACAAATACCTCAATACCTCTGAACTAGACCGTATTCTTCGGGAAGAAATTGCTGCGCTACTATCTGAAGCCGACGGTAGCCACACTACCACCCAAGCTACCGATTTTCGTATCCCCGAAGATCATCAACCCCATGTAATGTTAGTAGTTGGAGTGAATGGCGTAGGAAAGACCACCACTATTGGAAAGCTAGCTCATCAATTTAAACAGCAAGGCAAACATGTGATTTTAGGAGCAGCGGACACCTTTCGCGCCGCCGCCGTAGATCAGCTCAAACTCTGGGGTGAGCGAGTTGATGTGCCCGTCGTCTCCCACGGTATGAACACTGATCCGGCTTCGGTCGCCTACGATGCAGTAAAACAGGGCGTAGCGCAAAAGGCTGATTTGGTTATTGTGGACACAGCCGGACGCTTGCATAATAAAGTCAACCTGATGAACGAGCTTTCTAAAATCAAGCGAGTGATTCAGAAGTTTGTGCCCGAAGCTCCGCACGAGGTACTACTAGTGTTAGACGGTAGCACCGGGCAAAATGCCTTCCTTCAGGCCCGTGAGTTTATTAAAGCCACCGAAGTAACGGCTTTGGCAATTACTAAACTAGACGGTTCTGCCAAAGGCGGCGTGGTAATTGGCATTTCTGATCAGTTTAAAATTCCGGTAAAGTACATTGGCGTGGGAGAAAAAATGGAGGACCTACAAGTCTTTAACAAAATGGAATTTGTTGATTCATTGTTTGGGAAGTAGTGTCAAGGTGTTCATATTAAGTAAACTTGAATACTTGAATTAAACAAACCACCAAACCGACACCAAGCTGATAGCTAACCCAATAATGCTTCCTACCAAAATATCTTTCGGTTCGTGGGAGCCAATATAGAGTCGGGATGACATTACTAAACCGCTAATAATTAGAACAATAACCAGCGGAGTAACCAGAAAGGCTTGAGGATATTCTGATCCCAACCCGATAATAAAGCCGATTAACCCGCTGCTACTAGCACTGTAAGCACTTACTTTTATGAACAGCGTAGCTACACTAGCTACAATAATAATTACCGTGAAAGCGGCCAATAAAATGCTTAGAACCGAGCTATCGTTAAACTTATAGACGAACAGGAATGTCACAATTATGTAAAAGAGACTGATAAAGAAGAAGGGAAGCACGCGTTCCTGCCGGGTAGGCATCGAGATAACGGCTAAATAATTCTTGCGAATAACCAGAAAGCGGGATACGGTAACGTACACCAGTGGAATGAGAAAGGTAGTAAGGAAAATAGCAAGTAGCAGATAATCAGGGTTACTTACTCCCCGCTCAACGACAATAGGAGCATAGTAAAAAAGTAAAGCAAAGAGGTACGTAGGCATTAATAATGGGTGCATCAGCACCGAACCTAAAACCGCCAGTTTTCGTAACATTAAAGTTCTTTTCTTAACCGGGCCACCGGAATTTGTAGTTGTTCCCGATACTTGGCCACTGTTCGTCGGGCAATATTATACCCTTTGTCTTTTAGTAATTTTTCTAATTTATCATCGGAAAGCGGCTTACGCTTATCTTCGTGATCAACTAGCTCTTTCAAGTAGTTTTTCACTTCCCGGCTACTTACATCTTCTCCCGAGTCGGTAGCAATACCTTCGGAGAAAAAGTACTTTAACGCATAGGTGCCGTACTCAGTTTGCACTGATTTACTATTAGCCACCCGCGATACAGTAGAGATATCCATGCCAATTTCATTGGCAATATCCTTCAGAATCATAGGGCGAAGATTACTTTCATCACCCGTAAGAAAAAAATCGTACTGGTACTTTACAATGGTCTCCATGGTATTAAGCAACGTGTTTTGCCGTTGTTTAATAGCATCGATAAACCACTTAGCCGAATCGAGCTTCTGCTTTACGAAAGAAACTTCTTCCTTCAGCTTTTTGTCTTTTTTGTTGCTCTTATCATACGCTTGAAGCATAGTAGAATACGAGCGGCTCACCTTCAGCTCCGGAGCATTTTTAGAGTTTAAAGTCAATTCCAACTTTCCGTTGTCATTGGTCAGGATATAATCAGGCACTATATACTGAGTACGAGATGCCAATCCGCCAGTATCTACTCCCCCCGGCTTCGGGTTCAGCTTGGTAATGATATTAATTCCTTCCCGTAGAGTATTTTCGTCTACTCCTAGTTTCCGACAAATCTTGTCAAAGTGTTTCTTCGTAAACTCTTTGAAGTTGTTTTCTACAATATCAATGGCTACCCGAGTGTAGCGA
This sequence comes from Tunicatimonas sp., assembly GCF_049647865.1. Taxonomy (NCBI): domain Bacteria; kingdom Pseudomonadati; phylum Bacteroidota; class Cytophagia; order Cytophagales; family Catalimonadaceae; genus Tunicatimonas; species Tunicatimonas sp. Next base: position 6,575 of record NZ_JBARYM010000019.1, read on the forward strand.
TCATGGTTGGGCTTACGCTCCAGTTGAAGTAATAAACACTCCTGAAGATCGCGAGCCCCAATACCCGGTGGATCAAACTGCTGAATCTTACTTAGTATCTCCCCCAGTTCTTCCTCATTGGTATCAATATTGAGGGAAAAGGCCAAATCGTTAACAATCGCTTCTAAGTCGCGACGGATGTAACCATCGCTTTCAATGCTACCAATAAGTTGTAAACCAATTTGCTGACGTCGTTCATCTAAACGAAGAAAATTGAGTTGGGTCATGAGTTGTTCTGTCAGCGAAATTGACGTAGGCATAGGCAAATCTTTATCGTCTTCATCGTTGTAAGACCCATCGCCTTGCATTTTATAGCCGCTAAACTCATCTTCAGCTAGGTAATCCTCTACACTAATTTCTTCAGAATAGTCTTCTTGCTCACTATCGCCAAAGTCGTCTTCTGCCGTAGACGCTTCTTCGTCGTTGTCCCGACCTTCTTCCAAGGCTGGATTCACTTCAAGTTCTTGTTCTATACGGGCTTCCAACTCGGCCGTAGGTATCTGAAGCAACTTGATAAATTGTATCTGCTGCGGTGATAGCCGTTGACTGAGGGATTGGTTTAAACCAAGCTTTTGCATGTTATTTCTCCATAGTAAAAAGTAAGCCCCCAAGCGAGGCGCAAATTTATGATATTATCACAAATCTTTGTTAAAAACACCAAATTATCGTTGCTTTACCGCCAGTTTTACTACATCCGTAAGGTATTAACCAACATAGTAGCGGGGTAGTTTTAGCGTTTAGTTACAACTTATCAATCGTTAGTCTTAGTATGCAAAACTTACGGTGGAAAATCAAGCAGGTTTTAAAAGAAGGTGAGGCTGCAGTAGGAAAATCGGTAGTGGTAAAAGGATGGGTGCGTACCAAACGAGGTAGCAAAAATGTGAACTTTATTGCCCTTAACGATGGCTCTACCGTCCGTAACCTACAGATAGTTGCTGCCCCTGAGCAGATTAACGAAGATATTTTACGCCGAATTAATACTGGAGCTTGTTTAGCCGTAACTGGTACATTAGCTGCTTCTCAGGGGCAGGGCCAAGTAGTAGAACTACCCGCCGAGCGTATTGAAATTTTGGGCGAAGCTGATTCTGAAGAATATCCATTACAACCCAAAAAACACTCTTTAGAATTCTTACGAGAGATTGCCCACCTGCGCCCTCGTACGGCTACGTTTGGTGCCGTATTCCGGTTAAGCCACGCTATGACGTTTGCTATCCACCACTTCTTCCACGAGCGAGGGTTCTTCAACTTGCATTCGCCTATCATCACCGGCTCCGATGCCGAAGGAGCGGGCGAGATGTTTCGGGTGACTACGTTAGACCCAAAAAACCCTCCGCTCAATGAAAAAGGTGAGGTAGACTATGGGCAAGATTTTTTTGGAAAGGAAACTAATCTGACGGTTTCGGGGCAACTAGAAGCTGAACTGGGGGCGTTGGCTTTATCCGATGTGTATACCTTTGGACCCACTTTTCGGGCGGAAAATTCTAACACATCTCGTCACTTAGCTGAATTCTGGATGGTTGAGCCGGAAATGGCTTTCTACGATCTGGATGATAATATGACTTTAGCCCAGGAGTTTGTACAATACTTGGTGCGCTTTGCACTGAACAACTACGCTGATGATTTGGCTTTTCTCAACCAGCGGCAATTAGATGAAGAAAAAAATAAGAAAAAAGAAGAACGCAGCGATATGTCGTTGCTAGAACGGTTGCAGTTTGTAGTAGATAATGATTTTGAACGAATTACTTACACTAAGGCGATTGAGATTCTGCGCAACTCTAAGCCCAACAAGAAGAAGAAGTTTCAGTTTTTGATCAATGAGTGGGGAGTAGACTTACAATCGGAGCACGAACGTTTCTTGGTAGAGAAGCATTTTAAAAAGCCGGTGATTCTGTACAACTACCCTAAACAGATCAAAGCATTTTACATGCGGCAGAACGATGATGATAAAACGGTGGCCGCCATGGACGTACTGTTCCCGGGCATAGGGGAGATTATTGGCGGTTCTCAACGGGAAGAGCGGTTGGGTAAATTGCAGCAACGCATGGCCGAAATGAATATTCCTGAGAAGGAAATGTGGTGGTACTTGGAAACTCGCAAATTTGGCACGGCACCCCACAGTGGCTTTGGCATTGGCTTCGAGCGACTAATCATGTTCATCACTGGTATGCAAAATATTCGCGACGTGATCCCCTTCCCCCGCACCCCACAGAATGCTGAATTTTAGGATAGTACCGAGTTTTGGGTTTAGGGTATAATCTAAGCGATGAACTCAAAACTTTTATAAACTCAGAACTCAAAACTCTTTTGTTCTTTATTCTCTCTAAAACGCTGTATTTTCTGGTAATGCCAATCACACTGGTGGTGCTGGCGTTCTTGCTATGTATTGTCTGGAGAAAGCACCGAAGGCTTTTCTTCATTATTGGGTTTACGCTACTGCTGCTGTTTACCAATAAATTTTTAAGCAATCTACTACTACGAGCATGGGAAGTGCCGCCCCGCCCGATTGCCACCTTGCCTCAGTACCGGTTAGGAATAGTACTCGGAGGAATCACTACCGATAAAGAACCTCGTGACCGTAGCCACGTAACGGGCGATGCCAACCGGATACTCCACGCCATTCAATTGTACCGCGAGGGCAAGATTGAGAAAATTCTGCTCAGCGGAGGCTCAGGTAAGTTGCTAGGGGACAGCATCCCTGAAGCAATGGCGCTACAGAGAATCCTCCGGAACGCGCAGGTTCCCGGTAGCGATATCTTGGTAGAATCTACTTCCCGGAATACCCGCGAAAACGCTCTGAACAGTCAGCAGGTTTTAGCCCAGAACAATGTCAACGCTAAAGTGCTCCTAATCACCTCGGCCTACCATATGCGACGGGCTAAAGCTTGTTTTGATCAGGTTGGTGTTTCGGTAGACACCTTCCCCGTAGGTATGCGAAGTCAGCCGCTTCAATTCACCCCCGACTGGTTAATTATTCCCGAGTCCGGCTCCATTGGAAACTTTGAGGTAATTATCAGAGAAATAGTCGGCACCGTAGCCTATTGGGTGGCGGGGTATATTTAGTCGTACCGGTTTACCAAGTAAAACACGCATCAGACCAAAAATCAGCATGCTCTCCCAGATGTACGTAGCCTAGCTGGTTAGTGAGCATTTGTGTTTTCTCAATGCTGAACTCCGGCTCATTGCGGTGACTGTGGCCGTAAACCCAAGCAGCTACCGGCCAAATTAGCAATCCTCTCGGCTAGGTCTACACAGAAGGCTTCGTTAATGGTGCTACCCCGAAACTCAGCAGCATTGCACTGTTCGCTGGGTAGGTGGTGCGTAAGCACGGAGCTTTCGGTCTGTAACGTTTTAGTTAGAAATTGTAACGCAGTGGTATGCAACTGATTATACTGCTTAATGCCAATAACCTTACCCTGGTAGCGAATGCGGTGAAAGTCATTCATGCCTAATAG